>NZ_CDXDOR010000026.1:8944-46737 GCF_978021225.1 Frankia sp. CeTa3Moorea
CCGCCGACGCGGGCCGCCTCGCCAGGCTCCTGGGCACCGTGATCGCCATGCTCCCAACCCCCTCCGCCTCGCCGGCCGTCTCCCGGCCGCCTGCCACCCTCGGTTTCGTGGGCTCAGTGCACCTCCGAGCGATCAACGCCCACTGCACGCACAATCACCAGAACCATTGAGAATGCGTTGATCGAAACAGCCGGATTCCGCGATCGGGTCACGCGACGCCCCACGGAGCCGGACCGCTACCCGCGTCGCACCGGGCACCGGGCACCGGGCACCGGGCACCGGAGCAGGCCTGACGCGGAAACGACAGGGGTCGTTCCAGATCGGTGGTTGCCGCCATGTCCCCTCCCGGCGCACGCTGCGGTAAACAGACATCACCGGGGGTCGTACGAGAGGACCAGATGCCCGACCGCGACAGCCTGCAGTTCGCCATCCTCGGCCCGTTGGAGATCACCGCCGGGGGGGCACCCATCGTGCTAGGCGGCACCCAGCGCAAGGTGTTGATGGCCGCGTTGCTGCTGGAAGCCGGTCAGGTGGTGCCCGCTCACCGGCTGCTGGAGGTGATCTGGGGGGATCCACCGCCGGAGAAGGCGCTGGCCACATTGCGCACCCATGTCAGCGAGCTGCGGCGGCGGCTGGAGACCGGGCCCGAGGTGCTGTTGCGCAAGGGGACCGGGTACGTCCTCGACGTACGCCCGGAGCAGATCGACTCCGAACAGGCCCGTCGGCTGCTGGAACAGGGCCGGCGCGCGGTGGACGACGGTGACCCGGTGAGCGCGATCGCCCCGCTGCAGGAGGCCCAGGCCCTCTGGCGGGGACCGCCGCTGGTCGACCTGATCGACTACCCGTTCACCCGGGCCTACGTGGACGCCCTCGACGAACTCCAGCTCGACGTCGTCAAGACCCGGATCGCCGCCGACCTCTCCCTGGGTCGTCATCGCGAGGTCATCGGGGATCTGCGCGTGCTGGTGACACGACACCCCCACGACGACGGGCTGCGCCGGGAGCTGGTTCTCGCCTTCTATCGGGACGGTCGGATCGAGGACGCGGCCCGGGCCTGCCGAGAGGGCCTGGAGGCACTGCACGACCTGGGGCTGGACTCCGCGATGTTGCAGCAGCTGCAGGAGGACGTGCTGCGCGGCACGTCCAGCCTGGCCTGGACCCCGCCCCGCTCGCTCGACCGGCCGGTCTCCGTGGCGCCCACGAGCCAGGGGGGGTACCAGCTGCCCCCGGACATCCGCGAATACACCGGGCGCGACACGATCCAGGCCCAGGTGCACGCCATGCTGACCGATCCGGTCGGGCTGTCATGGGGAACCGTGGTGGCGGCGTTCGCGGGTAAGGCCGGCGCCGGCAAGACCGCCTTGGCCGTGCACGTCGCGCATCGCGTCCGCACGGGGTTCACCGACACGCTATACGTGGACCTGCGGGGCAACAGCACCCCACTGGACCCGGCCCGGGTGCTGTCCCGGTTCGTCCAGACGCTCGGGGTCAGCCGCTCCGCGGTACCGGCCGACCCCGACGATCTCGGCGAGATGTACCGGGAGCTGCTCGTGACCCGCAAGGTTCTGATCATCCTCGACAACGCGGGGGGCGAGGCGCAGATCCGGCCGCTGATGCCGACCAGCCCGGGCTGCGCGGTCATCATCACGAGTCGGTCGCGGCTGCACGGCCTGAACGCCCCGTACTGGATGGTGGACGTCCTGCTGCCCAGTGACGCGGTGGAGCTGCTGGCCAAGGTGGTCAGCACGCAGCGGGTCGACGCCGAACCCGAGGCCGCGCGCGACATCGTCGGTCTGTGCGGCTACCTACCGCTGGCGATCCAGATCGCCGGGCGCAAGCTGGCCGCCCATCCGCACTGGAAACTGGCCCGCCTGGCCGGGCGGCTCGCCAACGAACGCCACCGGCTGTCCTGGCTGGAGGCCGGCGACCTGGAGATCCGGGCCAGCTTCTCGCTGAGCTACGAGGGCCGGCCGCCGGACGAGCAGCGCGCCTTCCGGCTGCTGTCGCTGCCTGCGATGAGCGATTTCGCGCCGTGGGCCGCGGCGGCGGTCCTCGACCTCGACCTCGACGAAGCCGAGGACGTCGTCGACCGGCTCGCCGACGCCCAGCTACTCGAACGACGTGGCGCCGACCGGACGGGAACCGAACGCTACCGCTTTCACGACCTGCTCCGGGTGTTCGCCCGGGAGCGCGAGACCGGGGTCGGCACCCCACTCGGCCACCCCGCGACCCCGGGCCGGATCCCCGAGGCCGGCGGGGACAACCGTCACACCGGCAACCGTCATACCGGCAACGGGCACACCGGCAACGGGCACACCGGCAACGGCCATCACGACGCTGCCGGGGCCCCCTCCACCGGGGCCCCCTCCACCGTGTCCGGAGAACACCGGGCGGCCCTGGGCCGGCTGCTGTACGCCTATCTGGCGATGCTGCGGGAGGCGGTCGACACCTTCAGCCCCGGCGAGGTGCGCACCCTCACCCCCGTCGCCGAGGACGTGGCGGCGCTCACGACGGGGGCCGTGTTTCGGTTTGAACAGGCAGGCGTCGCCGACCTGGTCGGTCAGCCGCTGGTCTGGTTCGGCGGGGAACGAGGAAACCTCCTGAGCCTGATCGACCAGGCCCACGCGGCCGGTCTCGACGAGCCGACCTGGCTGCTCGCCACCGAGGCCGCCGAGTTCTACGCCTTCGCGGCGCACTGGGGCGACTGGGAGCAGAGCCACGTCCTGGGGCTGGCCGCGGCCCGCCGGGCCGGGCACCGCCTCGCCGAGGCGACGCTGCTGACCAACCTCGCTGAGCGCGACATCACGCTGGCCTTCGAGGACGCCTTCTGGCGACTGGACGCGGACGGCACGGACCCCGACGGTCAACCGGCGGTCGAGGTCTACCGGGCTACGGTCGACCACTTGGCGCTGGCCACGGAGCGCCTCACCCGGGCCCGGGAGATCTTCGCCGACTTCGGCGACGAGCTGGGTGAGGCCCGGACGCTGCGCGAGCTGGCCGACGCCTGCCGCGGTCGGGGGGAGTTCTCCACGGCCCTGGTCCACTTCGAGGCCGGCCTGGAGATGATGCGCCGGGCCGGCGCCCGCAAGGCCGAGGCGGAGACCCTGGTGAACGTCGCCATGGTCCACGGCGACCGCAACGAGCTCACCGACGGCATCAACTGCCTGACGATGAGCCTGTCGATCGCCCGCGAACTCGGCAACCGTCCGCTGGAGGCGCTGGCCCTGCGCCGGCTGGGCGATCTCCACCGTTTCCAGCACCGGTTGGACCGGGCCCTGGCAAGCTACAACGAGAGCCTGCCGCTACTCGCCGAGCTACCCGACACCCGCTGGGAGCCACGTGTGCTCATCCGACGGGGTGACATCCTCGCCCAGATGGACGACCATCCGGCGGCGCGGCGATCCTGGCAGCAGGGCATCACGCTCCTGCGTCAGCGGGGTTCCCCCGAACTGCCGGCCGCCGAGGAACGGCTGAGCGCACCGGTCACGGCCGAGCCCACCCAGTTCACCAGCGGACGGCTGCTCAGCACGTTCGAACCGGCGTACTTCATCGCTCGGATCGCCTCGTCCCGGCGCAGCGTCCGGTTACTCAACACCTGGACGGATCTGGCTACCCCCGAGCACCGGACCGCCTTCGCCGACGCGGTGCTCGCGGCGGTCGACGCCGGAGCGATCATTCAGGTACTCCTACTCGACCCGGACTCCCCGGCCGTGGCCGGACGAGCCGCCGACCTCCTGCGCAGCGTCGACGTACCGGGCATGATCCACTCGAACCTGCTGGTCCTCGAGGCACTGCGAGATCGGCTCACTCCCGTCCTGCGCCCCCGGCTCGCGGTCCGCCTCTACACCGAACAGCCCCTGACGACGTATCACCGCTGGGACACCGGGGCGCTGGTCTCGACGTTCCCCGTCGGGTACTCCTCGGCCGCCGCGACCCAGCACGAGGCGGCCATCTCCTCCACCCTGGTCCAGTTCGTCGAACAGCACTTCGAACGGCTCTGGAGTCTGGAAGGGAGCACCGCCTTGGACGACTACCTGCGGGTGCCGCTGCGCGTCTCCCCGTCGGACGCGGCCCATCTCGAGGTACAGGCCGAGTTCGTGCGCCTCGACGGGGCGGTGTACGTCTCCTCCCCCGACCTCGTCGCGCTGCTGGGCCGCGGCGGTCCGGACGGCCTGCTCGCGGAGGTGGCGGGCGACGGTCGGCATGTACTGGCTGGAACCGGGCGGTGCCGGGTGGTACCCCTGCGCGACAACGACGGCGCCGGGGCCGTGGCCACGGCCTTCGCCGACAAGTACGGGGCCGTCCGTGACAGCCTGCTGCGCCTGTCGTCGGTGCGGCGATGAGCACGCTCGTCACCGTCGACTTCTGGCGGGTGCCCCGACGACGGATCGGTTACGCCCTGGCGCGGATGGCCACCGACCGTACCGCCCTGCGGCACACACCGGGACTGACCTTCGCAAAACTGCTGGGCACCGGTTCGGCGAGCAGTTTCACCCTGCGGGACGCCGATCCGTGCCAGTGGGCGATGGTCGCCGTCTGGTCCTCCCCGTCGGCGGCCCGTTCCTTCGAACGATCCGCGTCGGTGCGGGCATGGTCATCACTGGCCGAGGAACGCTGGCGGATCGACCTTCACCCGCTGTCGTCACGTGGGCGGTGGTCACGGCAGGAGCCCTTCGGCAACCCGGCAGCGTCGAACGTTCCGTCTCCCGCGAGCGCCCCCGCGGCGGTCGCGGTGATCACCCGGGCCCGCGTCACCCTGCGGCACACGCTCACCTTCCGCCGAGCGGTGCCGGCAGTGGCGGTCGACCTCGCCGAGGCCGAGGGTCTGATCTTCGCGGCTGGCATCGGGGAGGCGCCGATCGGCTTACAGGGAACGTTCAGCCTCTGGCAGGACGCGGCGTCGCTGCGCAGGTTCGCCTACAGCCGCCCCGCGCACAGCGAGGTCGTCCGGCGCACACCGCTGGTCGGCTGGTACAGCGAGGAACTGTTCGCGCGGTTCGCGGTGCTCGGCTCGCGGGGGACGCTGGGCGGGCGGGATCCTCTCCTGCAGGTCAGCCCCGAGCCGACGTTGACGCCGCGTTGAAGATCCGTCCACGACCCCCGCCGTATCCGGGCGGGGACACGGCCTGCTTTGACGCCCCGTTGAACGGCACCCGCCACCGTGAAGGGGCCGCCCGCACCTTCCTACGCCCCGCACCTTCCTACGAACCAGGTGAAGCAAGCCGCATGTCGATACCCCGCGAGCAGGCACCCCGCGAGCAGCCGCCTTGGACGCAGCCCCCCCGCCGTCGGGTTCTGATCGCGACACCAGTGAGCGAACGGGTCGCGCGGCTCGTCACTCGGCACGACGCCGCCCGGCTACGCCCGGAGCTGGCCACCCAGCCGACGGGCCTAGCCGACGCCTTGGTCGAACTGCGGCCGCACACCCTCGTCGTCGGGGTGAACGCGGTGGATGGACCGGCACTCGAACAGTGGGCCACCGCGGTCCGCACGGACCCGGCGGAGGCCGGCCGGGACCGACCCCTGCTGCTGGTCCGCCGGGGCACCTCCCTCGCTGCCGTCGACCTGGCCGCTGCGGCGCGCCACCGGATCGAGGTGTGCAACACCCCCGAGGTCAACGCCCGGCACGTCGCCCGGTTCATCGTCGACCGGCTGTTCGACCCGCTCGGCAACGCATCCGGCGCGGAGCCGGCTGGGGCCGCCACGCGCACCGACCGGCCGGGCGTGCTCGGCCTCGTCGGCGCCGGAAACATCAACAGTCGGGTCGCCCGGGAGGGCGCCGCACGCGGCTGGCATCTGGCCGTACACGCTCCCTCGCTCGCGGCGAAGCCGGCGACGGCCGCGCTCTGGGCGGCGAAGCACCGACTGCCGGTCGACCGGATCCACGTCGCCCGCACCGTCGAGGACGTCTTCGACGCCGCCGATCTGATCAGCATCGCCGCGCCCCTCGTGCACGGCGGGTCCCGGATGTCCGCCGGCATGATCGACATGCGGCACGTCAAGGCGTTCACCGGCCGCCGACTCGTGTCAGTCAGCGAACCGGACGTCTTCACCGACCGGGCGCTGGTCGACGCCTACGACCGCCGTGACCTGGAGGTCATGATCGACAACGCCCCCCGGTTCCTCGGCCCGGTCCGCGGGCTGCTCGCGGGGCGGATCGCCGAGGACGGCGGGGAGCTGCGGCGCGGGTTCACTCTCTGCTCCGTAGCGATGCACAGTCCCGCCTGCAGCGATGATCTCGATCAGGCGTTCCTCGCGGTGGTCGGGCGGGCCGACCTGGACGACCTCACCGGGAACGACCTCGCCGGGAACGGCCTCGCCGGGAACGGCCCGAAGGGCGATCGTCATGACCTGGCCGATCGTCGGGGCGATCCGCGGGGCACCGGCCGCGGGGTCGGCGAGGACCCGGCCCCTGACGGTTCCGCCGTCGACAAACACGACGTGGTGGTCGTCGGCGGCGGGATCGTCGGACTCACGATCGCGCTCGTGCTGCGGCTGCGGGGCCACCCCGTCCGGGTCCTCGACGCCGCGCCGGCCGACCGGGCGGACCCTGCCGCCCAGGGCACGACGTTCGCGGGGACGAACGGCCGGCACCTGTCGGCGACCGAGACGCTGCCGCAGGCGGACGCGAGCCGCGTGGGTGTTCTCGATCGCGATCCGACGCACGGCGGCTGGCGGCTACGGGACCCGGAGTCGCTGTCGGAGCCGGAGAGGGTCTGGGCCAGCGCCTTCGAGCAGTGCGCCGACCATCCCGGGCTGCACGCGGTGGCCCGGGACCTGGTGATCGCCCTGAACCGGCTGGGGTTGCGCGGGTGGGAGCATCTTTTCGCGCTCGCCGACGGCGGGGACGGGCTCGGTACCGGGTGCGGGTTGCGCTGGGACGCCCGCCTCCCGCGGATCTATCTCGGTCCGGGCGACCTCGCCGCGGGCGAGCAGCTGCAGCGGGCCGCGGGGGGGCGGGTCGTTCGGTTGTCCCGGGCGGATCTGGTTCGCGACTGGCCCGCGCTGGGCTGCTCGGTCCCGCTGCCCGGCGGCGCCCGGGAGGTGGCCGGGGCGGTCGAGGTGGACGGCTACGCGGTCAACATCCACGATCTGGCCACGGTGCTCATCGACCGGCTGCGGGCCGCGGGCGTCGAGGTGCGCGCCGGCACCCGGGTGGAACGCATCGAGACCGGCATCGAGACCGGCATCGACCGGAGCCTCGACGGCAACCGGAACAAGGCCGGGCACGAGACCGGGAGCGGAGCCGGGAACGGGGTCCGGTTGCATCTCGCGGACGGCTCGACCCTGCGTACCGGCTGGGCCGTGGTGACCGTGGCCGGCCGCGATCTGCAGCGGCTGCTGGGCGCCGCCTGGCCCGGCGCCGGTGCCGTCGCGCATCTGCTCGGCCTCTCGCTGACCCTGCCGAACCCGGGTCTGCGACGGCCGGTGAAGGTCCACGCCGGAGATCCCCTCGGTGTGATCAATGTGACGCTGTCCGCCGATGGTGCCAGGATCCATGTCAGCGGCGGATTCGGGTACCTGGGCACCGCCGTGCGGGCGGTCGCGGACAGCGGCGTCGCCCGCCTGCGCGCGGTTTTCGAGCAGGCGGTCGCCGGCCTGTTCCCGACGCTGCGCCGGCCTGACGGCACCGTGGAGATGCTCGACGTCCGCGTCTGCGAGCGCCCGGCGACCCCGGACGGCATCCCCCTTGTCGAGGCCGTGGCAGACCACGGCGGCCGGGTGATCGTGGCGGCAGGGACGAACGCGGGTGGCACCGTGCAGGCCCCGGCGGTGGCCATGCTGGTGGCCGACCTCCTCGCCGGCACGCCGCGCTGCGCCGCGCTCGCCATGGCCGGTGATCGGGCGGGTCTCCCACCCATCCGGAGGTAGCACCCTCCACATCAGTGGAATGACGTTACGTAGCAGTAATTCCCATCGCCGAGCAGTGCCGGCGAGCGGCGGGTTATCGTCGAGCGACGTGATGGTGCGCCCCAGCCTCCTGGCTCGCCGGACCCGACTCGTGGGGCCAGGTCGGCGATCCGGGCGCGGACAGGAGGCGACGCCGGTGACCGACGTGGGCGTGAGGGTGGTCCGCTGGTCCCCGAGCCGGATGCGCACCCGGCTCGACGATGTCATCGCGGTCTACAAGGCCGCCTTCCTCGATCATCATGAACCTGACCCGCCGCGGGCCGCCCGGGACCGGGCCGCCCATGCGCGCCGGCACTTCGAGCGGCGGGACCTTCGCGCCGTGGCGGCCGTCACACCCGACGACGAACTCGTCGGGATCACCTACGCACTGCCCGGCCGGGTCGGCCAGTGGTGGCACGACGTCGTCGCCGACGCGCTCCCGCCGGACTCGGCCGCGTACTGGCTCGACGACTGCCTCGAGATCGTGGAGCTGCACGTCCTGCCCGCCTACCAGGGCCGAGCGATCGGGCGCACCATACTGCGGGAGCTGCTGCGCGGGGCCCCGCAACGCACGGCCGCGCTGTCCGCCCTCGAACCCCCGGGTAGTCCGGCACGCCGGTTGTACGACCATGAGGGATTCGTCCCGTTGTTGTCCGACTTCCAGTTCCCCGGGACCCTCACCCCCTACGCCGTCCTCGGCAAGGAGCTCCACGGACGCTCCCCCGCCTGTCCCAACGGCGCCTCCGCCGAAGGAGCCGACCGGCACGCACCGGTACGATGACCGCCGGCGCGCTCTTCACCGGATCGGCGCGGCCGGCGCGGCTCACCGCGATGCCGTGGATCTTCGCGGCGGCCACCGTGGCGGTGCAGCTCCCTTGTCCGTTGGTCACCGGATCCGCTGGGGCGGCGCTCGCCATCGCCTCGATCGTGCTGTTCTTCGCCTCCTCGGTGAGCCACGCCCTGCTCACCCGTGGCCGAGCGTGGACCGCCGGGTTCCTCGCCGTGACCGTCGGCGGCGGGCTGCTCGTGGAGACCGTGGGCGTGCACACCGGCTGGCCCTTCGGCCGCTACGCCTACGGCTCCGCCCTGGGCACCCGCCTGTACGGCGTCCCGGTCGTGGTGCCGATGGCCTGGGCGATGATGACCTACCCGGCATATGTCCTGGCCCGTCGCCACCACCGCGGCCGGGCGCGCACCGTCGTGCTGGCCGCGCTCGTCCTCGCGGCCTGGGATCTCTTCATCGACCCGCAGATGGTCACCGCGGGGTACTGGCGGTGGCTCGGCGGCGGCCCGGCGCTCAACGGAATCCCGCTCACCAACACCGCCGGATGGGTGGCCGTCGCGATCGCCATGACCGCGGCGTTGACGGCGCTTCCGGACCGGGCCGGGAGCACGGCACGCGACGATCGCGCTCCGCTCGCCCTTCTCCTGTGGGCCTACGTCTCCTCGACGCTGGCGAACCTCACCTTCTTCGACCGTCCCGGTGTAGCCGTGGCCGGCGGGATCGCGATGGGGGCGGCGCTCGTCGCGGCGGCCCGGGCCGGGCCCCGGGCCCGGGACCGTGCCCGGGCCGGGGACCGCCCGGTCCCGGCGGGCTCCCCACCACGATGACGGCGCCGTGGCGGACGGGGCGCGGGACGAGGCACCGGACGGGACGGACGGTACCGGGATCCCCGGCCCGGTGGCTCGCCGGCCGATGCTGGTCGGGTGCGGTACGGTCCGCCGCGGTGGCGTCCACCGCCATCGCCGTGCACACGGCGGTGAACGCGCGGCTGCTACGCGTCCCACCGCCGGCCCGGCCGGTACGCGAACGGGTGACGGTCGTGCTACCCGTCCGCGACGAGGCCGGGAGCCTGCCGCGTTGCCTGTCGGCCCTGCTCGGCTCGCAGTGGGTGCCCGACCTCGAGATCCTCGTCTACGACGACGGTTCCACCGACGGCACCGGGGAGATCCTCACTCGGTGGGCGGCGAGGGACGACCGGATCGTCGCGCTGCGCGGTGCGGCGCCCCCCGCCGGCTGGCTCGGCAAACCGCACGCCTGCGCCCGGGCTGCGGCTGCGGCCACGGGCACGGTCCTCGTCTTCGTCGACGCCGACGTCACGGTGGCCCCCGACGGCGTCGCGCGGACCGTTCTCCTCCTGCGGGACGCCGGCCTCGACCTCGTCTCGCCCTACCCGCGCCAGGAGGCGGCCGGTGTCACCGAACGGCTGATCCAACCCCTGCTCCAGTGGTCGTGGCTGGCGCTGCTGCCGCTGCGGCTGGCCGAACGCTCCACCCGGCCATCGCTTTCGGCGGCGGGCGGACAGCTGCTGGCCGTGGACGTGGCGGCCTACCGCCGGGCCGGCGGCCACGAGGGCGTCCGGGACCAGGTCATCGAGGATGTCGCCCTGCTGCGGAGGCTCAAGCGTGCCGGCGGGCGGGGAGTGGTCGCGGACGGCACCGACCTCGCGGTCAATCGGATGTACTCCGGATGGTCACAGCTGCGGGACGGCTACGCGAAGTCGCTGGCCGTCGCCGGTGGAAGCACGCTCGGCAGCGCCGGGCAGATCGGCGTGCTGGCCTGGCTGTTCGTCGTGCCGGCGGTGGCGGCACTGGGTGGCTCGGGCCCGGGCGCGGTCGGGTACCTCGCCGGGATCGCCGGCCGGGTGCTCGCCGCCCGCCGCACGGGCGGCCGGAGCTGGCCTGACGCCGCCGCTCATCCGGCTTCCGTGAGCCTGTTGGGCTACCTGACGGCGGTGTCGTGGTGGCGTCGTCGGCGGGGTACCGCCCGGTGGAAGGGACGACCGGTTACCCGCTGCCCCTGACCGCTGGTCCGCCCTTCCTCACCCCGCCAGAGGCTTCCCTTGTCGTCCTTCCGGCGGCTTCCTTCTCCTTCCCGAGGCTTCGATGCCCGTTTCCTTCCTCGCGGATAACCGGGAAGGAGCAGCTCGTACAGTCGTCGCATGGCCCGTGTTGTGGTGATCGGCGCCGGTGTGGGCGGGCTGGCAGCCGCGGCCCGGCTCGCCGCCACCGGGCATGACGTGACGGTCTGCGAGCAGTCGTCGCGGACCGGAGGCAAGCTCGGCTGGTACGAGCGCGACGGGTTCGGCTTCGACACCGGCCCGTCCCTGCTGACCATGCCCGGCGTGTTCGAGGACCTGTTCACCGCGACCGGCGGGCCGTTGCGCGGTGAGGTGGAGCTGCGTCGACTGGACCCGATCGCGTCCTACCGGTTCGCCGACGGCACGACACTCGCCGCGCATGCCGACGACGACGCGTTCGTGGCCGAACTGGACGATCGGATCGCCCCCGGGTCGGGCGAGGACTGGCGGCGGCTCACCGACCGGGCCTGCCGGGTCTTCGACGCCGCCGAAGGACCGTTCCTGTCCAGTCCCGTGTCGGCGACCGGGCTGGTCCGGCTCGCCTGGTCCTCACCCGGTGACATCGCCGCGATCGCGCCCGGCCGGAGCCTGCGCCGGCTGGGCTTGCGCTACCTGCGTGATCCCCGGCTGCGGATGATCCTGGACCGCTATGCCACCTACTCTGGATCCGATCCCCGGCACGCCCCCGCCGCTCTGGTGTCGGTGGTCCACGCGGAACGGCGCTTCGGGGGCTGGTACGTCGCGGGCGGCCTGCGCCGCCTCGGGGATGCGCTCACCCACCGCGCCGAGGAACGCGGCGTCCGGATCCTGCTCGACGCGCCGGTGCTGGCGGTGACCCGGACCCCCGGCGGGCGGGTCGACGGGGTCCGCCTCGCCGACGGTACCCGGCTGCCCGCGGACGTCGTCGTCGCGAACGCCGACGCGGCGGCGCTCTACGGCCGGCTGGTGAACGATCGGGCCGGCCGCCGGCGGCTGCGGCGGACGGTGCCGTCGATGTCCGGCTTCGTGCTGCTGCTGGCCCTGACGGGTCGCACGCCCGGGCTGGGGCATCACACGGTCACCTTCCCCGCCGACTACGACGCTGAATTCGATGCCGTCTTCGCGGGCCGGCTGGCGGCCGATCCCACCGTCTACCTTGCCGCGCCCGCCGACCCGGCCTGCGCGCCGCCGGGCTGCGAGGCGTGGTTCGTCCTGGTGAACGCGCCCCCGCATCGGGGCGCAGGCGGCCACGACGGCGCAGGCACCCTGGACTGGGACCGTCCCGGGCTCGTCGACGGCTACGCCCGGCGCATCCTCGACGTGCTTGCCGCCCGCGGGTTCGACGTCCGCCCCCGGTTACGCTGGTACGAGACCATCACCCCGGCGGATCTGGAACGGCGCACCGGGACGGTGGGCGGATCCATCTACGGTGGATCCTCGAACGGCGTGCGGGCGGCCTTCCTGCGGCCTCCGAACACATCCCGGGTGCCCGGCCTGTTTCTCGTCGGCGGATCAACCCATCCCGGCGGTGGGCTGCCGCTCGTCGTGCTCTCCGCCGGCATCGTCGCCGGCCTCATCGGCCCGGCCTGACCCGGCTGCCAGGGTCGAGTGGACCGTGGCCGTGAGCTGAAAGAAGCCGACGGCGCACACCGCCAGCGTCGCGGTCGTCGCGATACTCGCGGCGAGGTTCGCGAGGCCGGGCACCAGACCCGCTCCGAACGAGCCGACCGCGGCGATGATGATCCGGGCCGGCCGCTCCCCGACGGTCACCACACCGATCTCGTCGAAGCCGGCGTTGCCGGCCCGGGCCCGGGTGTACTCCAGCAGTCCCAGCATGCTGCCTGCCGCGATCACAAGGCCGCCGGGTGCGCCGAGACACCACAGGGCCAGCAGGTAGGCCAGGTCACCGCAGCGGTCCACGACGGAGTCCAGGACATATCCCCAGGCGCTCGTGCGCCGGGTGAGGATCGCCACCGCTCCGTCGAGGTTGTCGGCCAGGCCACTGAGCACGATCACCAGAGCCCCCAGCAGCGGCCACCGGCCACCAGCCACGGCCGGGGGAATCGCGAGGGTGGTGAGCACGGCCCCCCCGGCGGTCACCGCCGACGGGCGCACCCCGCGGGCGGCGAGCGGCCTGACCACCCAGTAGACCACCGTCAACCAGGCACGAACGAGCCATAGCCCGCGCGCCAGGTCGTAGCCGCCGTGCAAGGTCGACCATTGGGCAAGGTAGGTGTCCCGACCGGGTACCGGGGTGCTCACGTCATCCATCGTGCCTGTCGGCCATCGTGCCCGTCGGCCATCGTGCCCGTCGGCCATCGTGCCCGTCGGCCATCGTGCCCGTCGGCCATCCCGTTCCACCCGGTACGGCCAGCGCCGCGTCCGGTACGCCAGGATCCGTCCGGTACGCCAGGATCCGTCCGGTACGCCGTCTCGCGCTGGGACATGCTGGGACATAGAGTCTCGTCATCCCCTACCGTGAGCCGTACCGGCACCCTGCGTCCGGCCGGCGACCGAAACCGAAGGCGCCGATCGGTCACCGGACCGGCCCGAGGTCGGGAGACGCGGTGTCGGAGGAACAGCGGTGTCACGAGAGAACAGCGGTGCCACCCAGACGTGGCGGGAGTGACGTGTCCGAACAGGTAGGCGGCGTGGTGGAGACCCTTGAGGACCTCGACCCGCGGGCGGTCTTCTCCGCCCATCGCGACCAGGTGATCCTTGCGGTACGGATCACTCCGGTCTTCAACACCCTTGATCTCAGCCTGGTGACGGCGGTGGTGGACGCCGCCAACCAGGCCGGGTTCGCGCTGGTCCGGGAGCATTCGCTCCGCGACGAATGGCTGCTGTGCGTCTTCGACGCCTACGACGAGCACGACTGAGTGCCGGCCCGGCGGCATGAGCGCGGGTGGGCCGGGCGAGCGGCCCACCCACCATGCGCCACCGGGCCACCCCGCGGACCGGCCACTCCGCGGACCGCGGCCGGTTACCGGACCGCCTGGTAGATCTCCCGAGTGGCGCTGGAGCGGTTGAGAGTGATGAAATGCAGGCCCGGGGCACCGCCGTCCAGCAGGCGACGGGACAACTCGGTCGCCACCTCGACCCCGATCGCCCGCACGGCCGCCGGGTCGTCGGCGACGGTCTGCAACCGGGAGGCCAGCGCCGGCGGGAAGGCCGCACCGGACAGCTGCGCCATCCGGACGATCTGCGCGACGTTCGTCACCGGCATGATTCCAGGAATGATCGGCTTGTCGCAGCCCAGCCGGCGGACCCGGTCGACGAGACGGAAATAGTCGTCAGCGCCGAAGAAGAACTGGGTGATGGCGTAGTCCGCGCCGGCGTCGAATTTGCCCACCAGGTAGCGCGCGTCGCTGTCGAAGTCGACCGACCGTGGGTGCTTGTCGGGGAAGGCGGCTACGCCGACGCAGAAGTCGCCGACCGACCTCACCAGGCGTACGAGTTCGTCCGCGTACTGCAGGCCCGCGGGATGGGCGGTCCAGGTGCCCTGCGGATCCCCTGGCGGGTCGCCGCGCAGGGCCAGGACGTTGCGCACCCCGACGCCGGCGTAGTTGCCGATGACCCGGCGCAGCTCGGCGACGGAGTGGTTGACCGCAGTGAGATGGGCGATCGGCGTGAGGGTGGTCTCGGTGGCGATCCGCTCGGTCACCCGGATCGTGCCGTCGCGCGTCGACCCGCCCGCCCCGTACGTCACCGAGACGAACGAGGGATGCAGCGCCTCGATCTGGCGCAGGGCCGTCCACAACTGCCGCTCGCCGTCCGGCGTCTTCGGCGGGAAGAACTCGAAGGAGAAGGAGGCACGACCGGTGGCGAGGTACTCGCCCATCGTCGTGGGTTGCGTGCTCAGACTCCGGACCGCCGCCATGGCACGAGGGTAGACCGGGCGTGGCCACGATCGAGGACGGACCCCCGGTCGGAAACACAACCGATCAGGCCCCGACAGCGGGCAGCAACATTTTCCCGGCGTGATCCCACGAATCCCCAGCGTGATCCCGCGAGGGTCATGATCCGTCGAGTCCACCAACATGGGTGGGCAACCCGGCTGGAACGGGCTCGTTGGGCGGGACCAGCTGGGAGAACCCAGATGGACGGCAGACAGACAAAAGACGTCCGATGGACAAGGGACGTCAGATGGACAAGGGTCCCAGCGGCGCGGCGAGACCGACCCGCACCCGCCCGGACACGCTGCGCGCCACCACCTGGCGTGCCGCGTGCGCCGACGGGGTCAGCTCCACGTCGGCCGCCCCGGGATCGGCGGTCTCCACCTCCACCCCGTACTCGCCCTCGGGCAGCATGACGGTGACCATGCCCGTCTCGCTCTGCGCCCGCACGCCGTCCGGCGGCTCGCTGAAGTGCAGGCTGACGTCGCCGTCCCGGCTGCGCGCGGCGACCGGACCGCGCGCGAGCTCCCGCCCGGCGATGGTGCCATCGCGGGTGACCAGGGACAGTTCACTGCCGACCCCCCACAGCGTGATTTCGCCGGCGAGCACCTCAGCCCGCACCCGGACCCGTGGCGGCACGGTCAGCCTGGCCCGCACATCGCTGGCCCGGCCGTCGATCCGCAGCGTGGTCCCGGCCCTCGTGATCGCGGGCACGGACCGGCCGGGACGGCGCCGCACGGTCAGCGCGACGTGCACGTCCTCGCGGTCCCGCCCGGAGATCTCGACGCGGCCGGCGGCCACCAGGACCTCCACGGCGTCGATACCGTCGACAGTGTGAGTCAGCTCCGCGGGTGGCAGCCGCAACAGGGTCAATCCGCCCAGTGCGGCGGCAACCAGCAGAACGGCGACCACGACGACGGCGGTGTCGAACACGGGCACACCGCACGGTACCCCGGGCGCCCGCCGATCCCCGGCCACACGATGGTCCCGGACCACACGACGGTGCCAGACCACACGACGGTGGATGTGCGCCGGCGGGTCTCCGCCGTGTTGCGGCGCTTCACCGGTTCGCGCGGAGCGCTCCTGTGCGGAATCGACGACGATCTGATCCCGTTCGTCCGCATCGCCACCGAATTCCTGCTGGCGGAGGGCAAGCGGTTGCGTTCCGCCTTCTGCTACTGGGGGTGGCGAGGGGCGGACGGCCCGGACTGCGACAAGATCGTAACCGCCGCCGCCGCCCTCGAGCTGCTGCACGCCTGCGCGCTGGTCCACGACGACGTCATGGACGCCTCCGACACGCGGCGCGGCCGGCCGGCCGCGCACCGGCGCTTCTCCCGGGTCCACCGGACCGCCGGCTGGCGGGGTGATCCCGCCGACTTCGGCCGCTCGGCCGCGATCCTGCTCGGCGATCTGTTCCTGGCCTGGGCCGACGAACTGCTCGCGGCCAGCGGGATGCCACCCGAAGCGCTGGTCCGGGCCTGGCCCACCTACGGGCGGATGCGCAGCGAGCTGATGGCGGGGCAGTACCTCGACCTCGTCGGCCAGGCCGAGGCCGGTCCGCACGGCGGCCTCGGTCCCGGGCGGGCGGTCCGCATCGCCCGGTACAAGACCGCCGGTTACACGGTGGTCCGTCCCCTGCAGCTCGGCGGTCTGCTCGCGGGCGCGCCGCCGGACCTGTTGGCGGCCTACGCGGCGTTCGGCCTGCCGCTCGGCGAGGCGTTCCAACTCCGCGACGACCTCCTGGGCGTGTTCGGCGATCCGGCGGTGACGGGAAAACCCACCGGGGAGGATCTGCGTGACGGGCGGCCCACCGGCCTGCTGGCGCTCGCGCTGACCCGCGCGCAGCCGGCCGCGGCGGCCCGGCTGCGCGCTCTGGTCTCCCCGCCGGTCCGGCGCGCCGGGCACCCTGAGGATGCGGGGCAGCCCGAGAATGCGGGGTATTCCGGGGAATCCGGATGTTCCCCGGGATTCGGGCCCGCCGAGAACCCCGCGGCTCGCGCCGCCCGGGTCGCCGAGGCCCGCGACATCATCGCCGCGAGCGGAGCGGTGGCCGCCGCTGAGGAACGGATCGCCGCCCGGACCGCCTCAGCGGTCGAGGCGGCGCGGCGGGCGGATCTGGACGTCACGACCCTCGCCGCCCTGACGGAACTCGCCATGGCGGCGACTTTGCGCTCACATTGAGCAACTGACCACATCGGTTAACCGCACCATCGACCAGGAAGACCATCGACCAGGAAGCAGGTGGCAGGTGCGCACGGTGACCGGAGCGACGAATCACGTCGTCATCGTCGGGGCCGGTCTCGCCGGTCTGTCGGTCGCGCTGCGCCTGGTCGGCGCCGGCCGGCAGGTGACGGTGCTCGAGCGGGAGGCGACCCCCGGCGGTCGGGCCGGCCTGCTCGCGCTGGGCGACTATCGTTTCGACACCGGACCGACCGTCCTGACCATGCCCGAGCTGATTGCCGACGCCCTGGATTGTGTCGGGGAGGATCTCGACCGCTGGCTGTCGCTGACCCGGCTCGACCCGATGTACCGGGGGTTCTTCGCCAACGGTTCGTCGCTGGACATCCGCGCCGACCCCGCCGACACCGCGCAGGAGATCCGGGCGTTGTGCGGCCCGGCGGAGGCGGCCGGCTTCGAGCGGTTCGTCGGCGTCGTCACCGCGATGTTCCGCACCCAGCTGCGCCACTTCATCGACGCGCAGGTCGACTCCCCGCTGTCGTTGCTGCGCCCGCAGCTCGCCCGGCTGGCCGCCCTCGGCGGCTTCCGCCGGCTCGACACCGTCGTCGGCCGCCATCTGCGGGACCCGCGGACCCGGCGGATGTTCTCCTTCCAGGCGATGTACGCCGGGCTCGCCCCGCACGACGCGCTGGCCCTCTACGCCGTCATCTCCTACATGGACTGCGTCGCCGGGGTCTACCACCCGACCGGCGGCATGCACGCCGTTGCCGAGGCGCTGGCCGGCGCCGCGGCCAAGCACGGTGCCACCCTGCGCTACGAGACCACGGTGACGCGGGTGGAGGTGCGGGGCGGCCGGGCGGTCGCGGTGCACACCGCGGCGGGGGAGCGCATCGGCGCCGACGTGGTGGTGCTCAACCCCGACCTGCCGATCGCCTACACCGAACTGCTGCCTCCCTCGACGGCGCCGGCCCGTCTGCGCCGCCTGCGGTACTCGCCCTCGTGCTTCCTCCTGCTGGCCGGGGGGCGCGTAGAGTACCCGCACACCGCGCATCACACCATCCACTTCGGCCGGGCCTGGCGGTCGACCTTCCGCGAGATCATCGATCGCGGCGAGCTGATGAGCGACCCGTCCTTCCTCGTCACCACCCCCTCACGTACCGAACCCGCGATGGCCTCGGCCGGCGGCCACACGTACTACGTGCTCTTCCCCACACCCAACCTCACCGCCCCGCTCGACTGGTCGGTGCTGCGCTCGCGCTACCGCGACGAGGTGGTCGCCACCTGCGAACGCCACGGCTACCGAGGCTTCGGCGACGCCATCGAGGTGGAGCAGGTCACCACGCCCGCCGACTGGCGGGCCCGCGGGATGGCGGCGGGCGCCCCGTTCGCGGCGGCCCACACCTTTCGCCAGACCGGCCCGTTCCGCCCCTCGAACCTGGCCCCGGGCCTCGCGAACGTCGTGTTCGCCGGCAGCGGCACCCGGCCCGGCGTCGGGGTCCCGATGGTCCTCATCTCCGGCCGGCTGGCCGCGGAGCGGATCCTCGGCGCTGACCGGGGCTACCGTTCCCGCGCCCTGCGCTGACCCGTGACGCACCCCGGCAGCCCGGCACCCTGGCACCCTGGCACCCTGGCACCCTGGCACCCTGGCACCCTGGCACCCCGGACATTTCCCACCGCCGAGAAGTTGCTGAAGAGCGGCTTAGAAGAGGCTTCCGGCCAGGCCGTGCCGAGTCCTTTGGCACCCTGTTCCACGGTGCGGCTGGGACAATGCTGCCATGGACGAAGGGCACAGCCCGGCCGGCCTCGCCGTACCGGACACCACGTCGGACGCGGCGCTGCTCGAACGCGCCCTGTTCGAGATCAAAAAAGTGATCGTCGGACAGGACCGGATGGTCGAACGCATGCTCGTCGCCCTGCTCGCCCGGGGCCACTGTCTGCTGGAGGGCGTGCCCGGAGTCGCGAAGACGCTGGCCGTGCAGACCCTCGCGACCGTCGTCGGCGGTTCGTTCGTCCGCATCCAGTTCACCAACGACCTCGTGCCCTCCGACATCGTCGGTGCCCGTATCTACCGGGCGAGCCAGGAGACGTTCGACGTCGAGCTCGGCCCGGTCTTCGCGAACTTCGTGCTCGCCGACGAGATCAACCGGGCACCCGCGAAGGTGCAGTCGGCGCTGCTGGAGGTGATGTCGGAGAAGCAGGTCTCGCTCGGCGGGGTCACCCACCGGCTTCCCGAGCCGTTCCTGGTACTGGCCACCCAGAACCCGATCGAATCCGAGGGCGTCTACCCGCTACCGGAGGCGCAGCGGGACCGGTTCCTGATGAAGGTCAACGTCCCCTACCCGAACCCGGCGGAGGAGCTCGAGATCGTCCGGCGGATGGGCACCTCGCCACCGGTCCCCGAGCGGGTCCTGAACCCGGAGGCGCTGACCCGGCTGCAGACCCGGACCGACGAGGTGTTCGTCCATCACGCCATCATCGAGTTCGCCGTCCGGCTGGTGCTCGCCACCCGGTCCCCCGGCGAGGCGGGCCTACCCGAGCTCGAGGGCCACCTGGCCTACGGAGCCTCGCCGCGCGCCTCGCTCGGACTGGTCGCGGCGGCCCGCGCGCTCGGCCTGCTGCGCGGGCGCGACTACGTCGTACCCGACGACGTCGCCGCAGTCGCCCCGGACGTCCTGCCCCACCGCCTGGTGCTCTCGTACGAGGCGCTGGCCGAGGGGCTGACCGCGGACGCGATCGCCGCCCGGATCCTGGGCGTGGTTCCGCAGCCTCAGGTGGCGCCCCGCCAGCAGGGCCCCTACTACCCCACCGGTCCGCAGGCCGGCGGGTGGGGGACGAACCCGCGTTCGGGCTTCCCGGAATACCTCGACCAGGGTGCGCCCGGATGACGGACCCCGCGGGCCGGCTCCGGGCCGGCTCCATGTCGGCGACCGATCCGGCGGTGGAGCGGACCCTGCGCCGGCTCGAACTGACCGTGCTCCGCCGTCTCGACGGCATGCTCCTCGGCGATCATCTCGGGCTGCTGCCCGGTCAGGGCAGCGAGAAGGCCGAGAGCCGCGAGTACGCCGTCGGTGACGATGTGCGCCGGATGGACTGGGCCGTCACGGCCCGGACCACCGTCCCCCACGTCCACGATCTCATCGCCGACCGGGAGCTCGAGACCTGGGCGCTGGTGGACCTCACCGCCAGCACCGAGTTCGGCACCGGTACCTGGCAGAAGCGTGATCTGGCGATTGCCGCCACGGCCGCGGTCGGCTTCCTGACCGCCCGCACCGGCAACCGGATGGGCGCGATCGCGCTGACCCAGGCCGGTCCACGGGCGATCCCAGCCCGTCCCGGCCGGGACGGGCTGCGGGCGCTGCTGCACACGCTCATCACCACGCCTCGCGGCGCGCACGACCGCCCCCGCCGCCGGCCCGACCCGGCGGCGGCCACCAACCTCGCCGCGGCGGTGGAGGACCTGCTGCACCCGCCGCGGCGCCGCGGGCTCGCAGTCGTCGTCTCCGACTTCCTGTCCACCGACCTGCGCTGGGAACGGCCGCTGCGGGTGCTCGCGGCGCGGCATCAGGTGCTCGCCATCGAGATCGTCGACCCGCTCGAGCTAACCCTGCCGCCGGTCGGGCTGCTGCCCGTCGTGGACGCCGAGACGGGGGCGTTCGTCGAGGTCCCGACGTCGTCGCGGCGGTTGCGGGAACGTTACGCCGCGGCCGCCGTCGCCCACCGCAGCGCGGTCTCGCTGGCGTTGCGCCGGGTCGGCGCCGACCATCTGGTCCTGCGCACCGACTCGGACTGGCTGGTCGACATCGTCCGGTTCGCCTCGGCGAACCGGCGCGGCCGGGGCGCCGGCCGCCGCCCGCCCGTGGGTCGGGCCAACCAGCGTGGCACGGCGGCGCCCGCCACCAGTCGGGC
This sequence comes from Frankia sp. CeTa3Moorea, assembly GCF_978021225.1. Taxonomy (NCBI): domain Bacteria; kingdom Bacillati; phylum Actinomycetota; class Actinomycetes; order Frankiales; family Frankiaceae; genus Frankia; species Frankia sp. CeTa3Moorea. The sequence continues at coordinate 29,655 of NZ_CDXDOR010000026.1, forward strand.
AGGCACCAGTCAGGCAGGCACCAGTCAGGCAGGCACCAGCCGGGCAGGCACCAGCCGGGCAGGCACCAGCCGGGCAGGCACCAGCCGGGCAGGCACCAGCCGGGCAGGCACCTGATGAGCTTCCTGGCCGGGCACTGGCTGTGGCTGTACCTGGGGGTCGGCGCATTGCTGATCGCCTATGTCCTGGTCTCGGCGCGGCGGCGGGTGTATGCCGCCCGGCTGTCGTCGGCGTCGCTGCTGTCCTCGGTGCTTCCCCGCCGACCGCAGTGGTGGCGCCGTCACGTCCCGGCGGCGCTGCTGCTGCTCACCCTCGCCGGGTTGGTGTTCTCCCTGTCGCGACCGGCGCGGGCCGAGCGGGTTCCCCGGGAACGCGCGACGATCATCCTGGCGATCGACGTCTCCAACTCGATGGCGGCGACGGACATCGCCCCGACCCGGCTGGCGGCCGCCAAGCAGGGCGCCTCGGCATTCGTCGACCAGCTCCCTCCCCGTATCAACCTCGGGCTGGTCTCGTTCGCCGGCAGCGCGACGGTCCTGGTGCCCGCGTCCGCCGATCGCGAGTCGGTCCGCGCCGGCATCAGCGGCCTGCAGCTCGGTCCCGCGACCGCCGTCGGCGAAGGAATCTTCGCCTCGCTCCAGGCAATCACCGCCGCCGGCAAACGGTTCTCCGACGCGGGGCAGAGCGCGCCTCCGGCCGCCATCGTGCTGCTCTCCGACGGGGAGACCACCCGTGGGCGGCCGAACAACCAGGCGATCGAGACGGCGCGGCAAGCCCGTATCCCGGTGGACACCATCGCCTACGGCACCGCCGACGGAACGCTCGACGTCGGCGGTCAGGAGGTGCCGGTGCCGGTCAACGAGCAGGCGCTCCGTGACATCGCGGAGCAGACCGGCGGCTCGTACCATCGGGCCACCTCCGGCGACGAACTGCGTTCGGTCTACCGGGGGCTCGGTAGCTCGATCGGGTACCGGACCGAATACCGGGAGGTCACCACCTGGTTCCTCGGGCTGTCCCTGGGGCTGGGATTCGCCGCGGCGGCGACGTCCCTGGCGTTCGCGTCCCGGCTTCCCTGAAGGGATCGACGCCGACGAGGGGGGTCGACCGGACGTCCCGGGGCAGGTCGGCGCCCCGATCGGACGGGAGCCGTCGATATTCGCCTCGCTGGGTGGCTACGCTGACTAACGTGGGTCAGCTCGACGCGGCCGGAATCATCGATCCTCGACTACGTTCCTCCTACGCGCGGGCCCGGGCGCTCAATGCCGCCCACGGCCGCACGTACTACCTGGCCACCCTGCTGCTGCCAGGGTGGAAGCGGCCCCACGTCCACGCGCTGTACGGCTTCGCCCGCTACGCGGACGAGATCGTCGACGATCTCGACTCCACGCTGACCGAGGCCGAGCGGGCGCGCTGGCTGCACGAGTGGGGCGGCCGGTTCCTCGCGGCACTGCGGGCGGGGACACCCGCCGTCGACGTCGACGCTGAGATGGCCGACGCTGAGATCGTCGGCGCCGAGATCGTCGGCGCCGGGAGGGACCGGCACCGCGCGGAGGTCTCGGTGCTGCCTGCGGTGGTCGACACCATTCACCGCTTCAAGCTCGATCCGGACCATTTCGCGGCGTTCCTGGCCTCGATGGCGATGGACCTCACCGTGACGGAGTACGCGACCTGGGACGAGCTGACCGTCTACATGCACGGATCGGCCGCGGTGATCGGCCTGCAGATGGTGCCGATCCTCGAGCCGGTGGACGACAGCGCCCTGCCCTATGCCCGCGACCTGGGGATGGCCTTCCAGCTCGCCAACTTCATCCGCGACGTCGGCGAGGATCTGCGGCGCGGCCGCGTCTATCTGCCCCGGACCTCGCTGGACCTGTTCGGGGTCACCCGGGAGCAGCTGGCCGCCGGCGTCGTCGACGGGCCGGTCCGCCGGCTGCTGGCCTTCGAGATCAGCCGGGCGCGGGAGCTGTTCCGCGCCGCCGAGCCCGGCATCCGCCTGCTGCACCCAACCTCACGCGACTGCCTGCGGACGGCATTCGTCCTCTACCGGGGCATCCTCGACGAGGTCGAGCGCGCCGACTACCGGGTGCTCGAACGCCGCGTGTCAGTCGGGCTCCCGCGCCGGCTGGCGGTCGCCGGGCCCGCCCTGGTCCGGGCCGCCCGGGCGCGTCGCGGCCACGGCCACGGGATGCCTCAGATCAGCTCACGGCCCCCCAGGTAGGGCCGCAGCGCCTCGGGAACGCGCACCTCGCCGTCGGCGGTCTGGAAGTTCTCCAGCAACGCCGCCAGCAGCCGTGGGGTCGCCACGGCGGTGTTGTTGAGCGTGTGCGCGAAACGCACGGTGCCGTCGGTGTCGCGGTAGCGCAGGTTCGCCCGGCGCGCCTGCCAGTCGTGCAGCGTCGAGCAGCTGTGCGTCTCGCGGAATCGGCCGAGCGAGGGGAACCAGGTGTTGATGTCGTTCATCCGGAACTTGCCGACGCCCATGTCCCCGGTGGCGCATTCGACGACCTCGTAACACAGCCCGAGGTCGGACAGGATCCGCTCGGCGGTGGCCAGCAACTCGGCATGCCAGCGGGCCGACTCGGCCTCGTCGGCGGCGCACAGCACGAACTGTTCGACCTTCTCGAACTGGTGGACGCGCAGCAGACCGCGGACGTCCCGGCTGGCGCTGCCGATCTCCCGGCGAAAGCACGGCGAGATGCCGGCGTAGCGGATCGGCAGGCGGCCCACATCGAGAATCTCCCCGGCATGCAGGCCGACAAGGGCCACCTCGGCAGTCCCCGCCAGGTAAAGCCCGTCAGCGGGGATCGCGTAGATCTCCTCGCGGGCCTTGGGTAGCATCCCGGTGCCGACGAGCGGCTCCTCCCGGACCAGGGCGGGCACCGACACGGGGATGAAGCCCAGCCCGCGCAGCAGGTCGAGCGCATAGGAATGCACCGCGCGCTCCAGCATGACCATGTCACCGACGAGGGCGTACGCCCGCTCCCCCGCGACCCGCCGGGCCCGGGCGAACTCCGCCCACCCTCGTTTCTCGGCCAGTGCCGTGTGGTCGAGCGGGGTGAAGTCGAACTCCGGCGGCTCGCCGACGGTCCGCAACACCACGTTGGCCGACTCATCGGCTCCCACCGGCGCACCCGGCCACGGGATGCCCGGCACCAGCAGCATCAGCTCGGACAGCCGGGCCCCGGTCCGGGCCAGCTGCTCGCGCAGGTCCTTCAGCTGGCGGTCGAACGCCTCGTGCTCGGCCCGCAGCTCGGCCCGCCGGGCCGCGTCGGCCCCGGCGAACTGCTTCGCGAAGCTTTTGCGCCGAGCCTGCGCCTCGTCCACCTCGAACTGCAGTTTGCGATTGTCCCGGTCGAGCTGTAGCAGTTCATCGACATCCAGATCAATGCCTTTGGCCGCGACCGCGTCTTTCACGGCCTGCGGATTCTCCCGGATAAAGCGCTTATCGAGCATGGAATCGCGTCAGCCTCTGATCGGTACCGCATTGTGCTTTGCGGTAACGCTACCAGCCGTCCGGCCCGCTCACCGGTCCGCTCCCGGCCCGGTAGGCACCCGCCCCGGTAGGCACCCGCCCCGGCAGGCACCATGCGGGGCGATCCGCCGCTCACCGGTTACGGTGCACAGACCACGCCAGAACCAGACCGCACCAGAACCAGACCATGCCAGAAGCAACAGACCACATCAGAAGCGAGGGAGGCCGGCGACGGTGGCCAGTTCGAGGGAGCGACGTCAACGCGAGCTCGCCGAGGCCCGGGCGACCCGACAGGCGGAGCGGCGCCGGCTCGCCCATCGCCGCCGTCAGCAGCGGCTCGCGGTCGTCTCCGGATTCATCGCGATCGTCGTCGCGGCGTCGACGATCGCCGCGATCCTGCTCACCGGCAAGGACGACCACCCCGACGTGGCCGCCGCCGGTGTCACGACCACACCCACCGCGACCGCACCCACCGCGACCGAGCCAACACAATCGGCCGCCCCCCGGCAGACCAGCAGGGTCGGACAGTGCACCTACACCTCCAACGGGGAGACCCCGGCCCGCGGCGCCACCCTGCCGGCGGCTGCGGCCACCGTCGACACGTCCCCGGCGACAATGGTGATCACCACCGGCGCCGGCACCATCACGGCCGCCTTGGACGCTCAGAAGGCACCATGCACGGTGCACGCCCTGCGCACGCTCGCCGGCGCCAGGTACTTCGACGGCACCGCGTGCCACCGCCAGACCGGAGGCGCCGACGCGGGCATCTCGGTCCTGCAGTGCGGCGACCCCACCGGAACCGGCAACGGCAGCCCGGGGTACGGGTACGCCAACGAGAACACCCAGGGCGTGACCTACGACCGAGGCGTGCTGGCGATGGCGCACAGCCAACTGCCGGACAGCAACGGCAGTCAGTTCTTCATCAACTACCAGAACCCGACCCCGCAGGGCGCGGCGGCGCTCGCCGGCAATTACACCGTCTTCGGGAAGATCACCAAGGGACTCGACGTGCTCGACAAGCTCACCGGGCCCGGCGTCGAGGGCGGCGGCTCCGACGGTGCCCCGGCGAGCAAGCCGAAGATTCTTTCGATCACGATCGCCCAGGGCGGCTGACCCGCCGGTCAACCGGCCCAGCGGCGGATGGTGTCGATGCGGGCCTGGAGCTGCGCAGCGGTGGCCTGGCCGCTCGGCGGACCGCCACAGGTCCGGCGCAGCTCGGCGTGGATCATCCCATGGGGCTTGCCCGTGCGGTGGAAGTGTGCGCCGACAAGCCGGTTCAGCTCCTTGCGCAGCTCGCCGATCACCTCGTGCACGGGCCGGGTAGCCGCCTCGGCCGCCGGCTGCACGCCCTCGCGGGCCGGCGGGACGGCCGGGACCGAATCGTCGGCACGGGCGGCGGCACGGCGCGTGGCGGCCTGCTGGGCGGCCTGCTGGGCAGCCTCCCGCTGGCGCAGCAGGACCGCGACCTGATCGGGCTCCAGCAGGCCCGGCAGGCCCAGGAAGTCCTCCTCCTCGATGGACCCGGGGGCCGCCGGGGTGCCGAACTCGCCGCCATCGAAGATCACTCGGTCGAGATGGGCCGAGGATCCCAACGCCGTGAACAAGGTATCCGGCTTGTCGGGGGTGTCTTTGCGCCGGTTGGCGTCCCGCAGCGCGTCGTCGTCAAAGACGTCCGGATCGCGCGGGGACTTCTCCAGAGCGTGGTCCCGCTGGACCTCCATCTCGCCGGCTAGCGCCAGCAGGGACGGCACGCTCGGGAGGAAGACCGACGCCGTCTCCCCGTGACCGCGGCCCCGAACGAACCGCCCGACGGCCTGGGCAAAGAACAGCGGGGTCGACGCCGAGGTCGCATAGACCCCGACCGCGAGGCGGGGCACGTCCACGCCCTCACTGACCATCCGTACCGCCACCATCCACCGGTCGGCCGACCGGCGAAAGTCGGCGATCTTGGTCGACGCGGTCGGGTCATCGGAGAGGATCAACACGGGCGAGGTGCCGGTGATCCGGGTGAGCAGCGCGGCGTAGGCGCGCGCGGCCGCGTGATCCGTGGCGATGACCAGCCCGCCCGCGTCGGGCATGCCGCCGGCCCGCACCTGGGACAGCCGGGTGTCGGCGGAGGCGAGCACCGCCGGCATCCAGTCCCCGCCCGGATCGAGCGCGGTGCGCCACGCGGCGGCGGTCTGCTCGTTGGTGAGCGGCTCCCCGAGCCGGGCGCTCAGTTCCGCGCCGGCACTGGTCCGCCAGGTCATCTCACCCGAGTAGGCAAGGAAGAGCACCGGGCGGACGACCCCGTCGCGCAGCGCCTCGGCATAGCCGTAGGAGGAGTCCGCGATGCTGCGCATCACCCCGTCGGGGCCCGGCAGGTAGGTGACGAAAGGGATCGGGTTGACGTCGGAGCGGAACGGAGTACCAGTCAGCGCGAGGCGCCGCGCGGCCGGGGTGAACGCCTCCCGGATCGCCTCACCCCATGACAGCGCGTCGCCGGCGTGGTGGATCTCGTCCAGGACGATCAGAGTGCGGCGCGCGGCGGTCCGGGCGCGGTGCAGGGCCGGATGCGCCGCCACCTGGGCGTAGGTCACGGCGACACCGGTGTAGTCGGAGGATGTCGCCCCGGCCGAGTTGCGGAAGTCCGGATCGAGGTCGATACCAACCTCCGCCGCGGCCACGGCCCACTGGCGTTTGAGGTGCTCGGTGGGCGCGACGACGGTGATCCGACTGATCTCGCCGGCAGTGAGAAGGTCGGCGGCCACCTGCAGGGCGAAGGTCGTCTTCCCGGCGCCCGGGGTGGCGACCGCCATGAAGTCCCGGGCGCCCGACGACGACCGTGACCGGTAGGTCTCCAGGGCCGCACGCTGCCACGCGCGCAGCGGTCGGGCTGGTGGAACGGGACGTCGTGGACGAGGGCTTCGGTCGAGGGGGCCGGCTCTCACGCCATCACACTCTAGAAGGCGACACTCGGCGAAGACGCTGGCGGTCGCAGGCGCGTCGGGATGACCACACGTTTGCCGTAGATGGTCCCGAAGGGACCACGCCCGAGCATGACCGTCTTATCTCACAGAGGGTTAAGCTCCTGGAGTCAACCGATTGACTTCGGAGGCTCCGATGCAGCTCACGACCGGTCCTTCGGCAGTTCCCCGCGCACCGGTGGCCTCCGCGCCAGCACCTGAGGTATCCGGTGGCGGCAGGATGCCCGCCACCCGCACACCCAACACCCGCACACCCAACACCCGGCTGCGGCTGAGCCGGGAGGAACGGGGCTGGTCGCAGGAACGGCTCGCCACCGAGATCCGTCGGTTCTCCGTCATCCACGAGGGTCGCGAGGCCGGAGTGACCGGCAACATGATCTGCAAGTGGGAGAAAGGCGACAAGAAACCGAGCCTGCGTTATCAGCGGTTGTTGCGGGCACTATTCGGCCGGTCGTCGGCGGAGCTCGGTTTCGTGGACGACGAAGCGCTTCCCGCCGCCGCCGGAGCACCGCTGGGCGGAACCGGTCAGGGTACGGCCGTCGCCGCGTCGATGAACCTTGAACAGGCGGCCTGCGAGACGGGCGCCGCGGGCACACTCGTGCTTCACCCCGGCGCCGACATGATCGACACGAACGGTATTCCCGTGGAACGTCGGGACTTTCTCCGGCTCTTCGCCGCGGCGGGCAGCGTCGCCGTCGTGCCCATGAACGGCGTCACGGACACCCCGCCCTGGGAGCGCCTCTCGGCGGCGCTGCGCCGCCGTAGCACGGTGACCCCGGAGCTCGCCGACGAGCTGGGCCAGCTCACCGCGGGGCTGTACGGCCTGGAGGAGCGCGTTCCCGCCCGGATCCTGATACAGCGGGTCACCGGGCATCTGAGCAGGCTCAGTCAGCTGCTGGAGACCATGAGCCGGTCCCCGGTACGCCGTGAGCTGACCTCCACCGCCGGGGAGACGGCGGCGCTCGCCGGATGGCTCTCGTTCGACATGAACGACCTGCCCGCGGCCGTCGCCTACTACCGGGTGGCCATCGAGGCCGCCCGCGAGGCCGACGACAACGCCCTGTGGGCCTGCGTGCTCGGTTACGAGAGCTACCAGACCGCCAGCCGTGGCCGCCACGACCAGGCCTGCGCGCTGCTCGGTGAGGCCCAGCGACGGGCCGCCACGGGCAGCACGGTGATGACCAGGGCCTGGCTGGCTGCCCGGGAGGCTGAGGAGCAGGCCGCCCGCGGCGAGGGCCGGGCGGCGCTGGCCGCCCTCGACCGTGCCCAGGATGCCTTCGACCGGGGTGAGAGCAACGGGGACCGGGTCTGGACGCAGTTCTTCGACCGGGGCCGGCTCGATGGCCTGAAGGTCACCACCTACACGCGGCTACGGCGACCCGCCGCGGCCTACGCCGCGGCCACCGAGGCACTGCGGGCGGCCGCTCCCGGTGCGACGAAGAAGCGGTCGTTACTGATGAGCGACATCGCGGAGGTGCACATCCAGCGGCGGGAGATCGAGGCGGCCTGCCACTTCGCGGCCGAGTCCCTCGCGATCGTGGCCCAGACGGACTTCTCACTGGGCCTGGCCCGTATCCGCCGCGCCCGGGAGCACCTGCGGCCCTGGCAGCACACCCAGACCGTGCGCGAGTTCGACGAGCAGCTGCGGGCACTCACCTGACGGTGGGTGCCGTCTCGGCGCTGATCCAGCCCAGATAGTCGGCATGGCCGGCGACGATCGGCGTCGCAATGATCTCGGGATTTTCGTAGGGGTGGAGGACCACGAGCCGCTCATGTAGCTCGTCGAATCGTTCGGTGGTCGTTTTCGCCAGACAGAGCCATTCCTCGGCCTGCTCGATCTGGCCCTTCCAGCGGTAGGTGCTGCTCATCGGCCCGATCACCTGGAAACAGGCGACCAGACGCGCCTCCACCAGGAGCCTGCCGATACGGTCAGCGCTTTCCCGGGAGTCGATACTCACGATGACCTGAAGGTAACCCACGCGCACTCCCATCTCTAAAACGATGGATACGCAAGATACCCTACATCGATCAGTGGCGGTAGCCGTTGAATTTACGGTGTCCGGTAGGATCGTCCGTATTCTCCGCGTGACATTCCACCCGGATCCACCCGGAATGGGCGGTTCAGTCGCAAGCCGTTTACCGCCGGTTGATCCGGAGGGTACATTCCGGCGCGGAAAGGCCACGCTGGGCGCAAGAGACAACACCCCGCGCCAATCGGAGAAGACCGGCCTGGTCCCGTAACCGGCCTGGTCCCACCCACCGGTTAGTCCTACCGCTGCCGCGGTCCCCCGCCCGGGTGGCTGCCACGCCCGGGTCGGTGCCACCGCCGCCCTACGCTGGCTTCACCCGTCCCCGGCGAGCGCGCCGTGAGCCGACGGCCCCTGGGTCTGGCACACGCGGTAGCAGTCGTAGACACCGCCGACGCCGCGCACGGCGCCGAGCACCTTGTCCAATTGCTCCGGCCCGGTGACCTCGATCGTGAAACGCGCATGCGCGACCCGATCATCGGATGTGGTCGTCGAGGCCGCGCGGACGGACGCCGAGATCTCCGAGAGCACCTCGGTGATGTCCGCGAGCAGCCCGTAGCGGTCGAACGCCTCGACGGCGATCTCCGCGGAAAAGATCTGCGCCTGCGGTGCCGACCAGGTCACCACCGCGACGCGCTCGCGGTCCGACCCCGCCTCGGTGGCGTTCATGCACTCCCGGCGGTGCAGAGACACGGTGCTGCCGTGCGTCGCGAAGCCGACGACCACGTCTCCGGGCAGCGGAAGACAACATCGCGCCAGCCTCGCCGGCGCCCGACCACCCACCCCGTCGTCCGCCACGGCCGCGAGGCTGGGCACCCCGCGCCGGGCGATCGGACGGGCCGGCGACGGCAGGCCCGACGAGACGCCGTCCGCGCCGCCGGCGGTCCGCGCCCCGCCGCCGTTCCCGGACCGAGTGGTCGTGACGCCCGGCTCGGCCACCCCGGCCGCGGCGTCCCTGCGCTGCCGGGCCAGCCGGCGCCGGATACGTACCCGGGCCCGGGAGGTCCTGACGAAGTGCAACCAGTCCTCCGACGGTCCCGCGCCGGGGAGGTTGGACGTCAGGATCTCGACGACGTCGCCGTTGCGCAGCCGGGTATGCAACGGGACGAGCCGACCGTTGACCCGGGCGCCGATCGCCCGGTGCCCGATGTCGGTGTGCACGGCGTAGGCGACATCCACCGGGGAGGACCGGGCCGGCAGCGCGAGCATCCTGCCCTTGGGCGTGAACGCCAGCACCTCGTCGGCGTCCAGGTCCAAGGACAGCGACTCGAGGAACTCGTCCGAGTCGACCTCCTCCTGCCAGTCCAGCAGGCTGTGCAACCAGGACAGGCCCTCCAGGCGGGCGCCGTCCGCGCCGGGCCCGACCGGTCGAGCGACGATCCCGGTCTCGGCCAGCCGGTGCATCGACGGCGTCCTGATCTGGATGTCGAGGGAGCGGCCGGCGTCGTCGGTCACCGTCGTGTGCAGGGACTGGTACATGTTGAACTTCGGGGTGGCCACGAAGTCGCGCAGCCTGCCGGGCACCGGTCGCCACAGGGCGTGGATGACACCCAGCGCCGCGTAACAGTCCGTCACCTCGTCGACGAGCACGAGGACGCGGACGAGGTCGGTGTAGTCCTGGACGGGCCGGTTGCGCTCCTGAGCCCGCTTGTAGATCGAGAACAGGTGGCTGACCCGGATGGAGACGGCGCCGTCGATGCGAGCCCCCGCGAGCCCGGCTCGCAACCGTGCCACCAGCGCCGCGACGGTTCCGGCCGCGCGCTCAGCGGCGGTGAACTCGTCCACCGTGGCGGCGATCCGGGCGTGCTCGGCGGGATGGAGCACGGCGAACGCCCGGTCCTCCAGCTCCCGCTTGATCACGCTGACGCCGAGCCGGTGGGCCAGCGGGGCCAGGACCTCAAGCGTGACCCGGGAGATCTTCACCTGTTTGGGGGGGGACATGAAAGCGAGCGTGCGCATGTTGTGCAGCCGGTCCGCGATCTTGATGACCAGTACCCGGTAGTCCCGGGCCAGGGCCACGATCAGCTTGCGCAGCGTCTCGGCCTCCGCGGCCTCCCCAAACCGCATCTTGTCCAGCTTGGTGACACCGTCGACGAGGTTGGCCACCTCCGCACCGAACTCCTGGGTAACGGAGTCGAGGGTGTACCCGGTGTCCTCGACCGTGTCATGCAGCAGGGCGGCGATCAGGGTGGTCGTGTCCACCCCCAGCTCCGCGAGGACCTCGGTGACGGCGAGGGGATGGCTGATGTACGGATCCCCGCTGCGCCGCATCTGACCGGCGTGCAGCCGCTCGGCGATGCCGTAGGCGTGCACCAGCAGGCCGATGTCGGCACGCGGATGATAGTCGCGATGCGCCTCGACGATGTCACGCAGCTCCGGCGGCACCTGGGACATCCGCGGTGTCGCCATCCGCCGGGCCAGGTGGGCGAGACGCACGCTCGCCTGCCGGGCCGCCGACAGGGCCCGGGAGGCCTCGTCGGCGTCGCCGTCGGCCCGGGACAGCGCGGGGGTCAGACCGCCGCCGGCCGGCAGACCCGCACCCACGGTCTCAGCATCCACGGCGCCCCCCTGATTCGACCCGTTAGACCTGTACGCCCGAGGTAACGCGGAAACAGCCGTACACACCCTCGATAGCACGCACCGCACTCAGGATGTGCCTGAGATGTTTGGTGTCTCCCATCTCGAACGTGAAGCGGCTGACCGCCACCTGATCCCGCGTGGTGGCCACCGACGCCGACAGGATGTTCACGTGCCGGTCGGACAGTACCCGGGTGACATCCGAGAGTAGTTTGGTACGGTCCATCGCCTCGACCTGGATCATGACGAGGAACACCGAGCCCGACGACGGCGCCCACTCGACCTGGACCGTGCGGTCGTGCGGCCCGCCACGCAGCCCCGACAGGTTGGAGCAGTCCGTCCGGTGGACCGACACGCCCTTGCCCCGGGTGACGAAACCGGCAATCTCGTCGCCGGGCATGGGCGTACAGCAGCGAGCGAGCTTCGTCCACACATCGGGAGCACCGGTGACGAGCACCCCCGGCTCCCCGGTCGAGCGGCGCAGCGTGCGGATCGGCAGCTCGGTCTCACCCGCGTCCTCCTCGGCCCCCTCCGGGCCGCCGAGGGCCACGAGCAGCCGCGAGACCACCAACTGGGCGCTGACGTGGTTCTCCCCCACGGCCGCGTAGAGGGCGGCCACGTCGGCGTAGCGCAGGTCCTTGGCCAGGTTCAGCAGGGCGTCCCCGCTCATCAGGCGGGACAGCGGCAGGCCGTGGCGGCGCATCGCGCGGCCGATCGCGTCGCGGCCGGCGACGATCGCATCCTCCCGGCGCTCACGGGCGTGCCACTGGCGGATCTTCGTCCTGGCCCGCGACGAACGGACGAACATCAACCAGTCCCCGCTCGGGCCGGCCGAATGGGCCCGCGAGGTGAAGATCTCGACCGTGTCGCCATTGTCCAGCGGGGTGTCCAGGGCTGCGAGACGGCCGTTGATCCGGGCCCCGACGCACTGGTGACCGATGTCGGTGTGCACCGCGTAGGCGAAGTCCACCGACGTCGACCCGGCGGGTAGCGGGATGACGTCGCCCTTGGGGGTGAAGACGAAAACCTCGTCGGTCTCGGCGGCGAACCGCAGGCTGTCGAGGAACTCTCCCGGGTCCGCGGTCTCCCGCTGCCAGTCGAGCACCTGACGCAGCCAGGTCATGAGGTCCGCGTCGGGTCCGCCCTTGCGCCGACCGGCCCGCCCGCCCTCCGGGGTCCCCGCCGAGGGCCGGGCCGCAACCCCGTCCTCCTTGTACTTCCAGTGCGCGGCGATGCCGTACTCGGCCCGGTTGTGCATTGCGTGCGTGCGGATCTGCAGCTCGACCGGTTTGCCCTCGGGACCGATGACCGTCGTGTGCAACGACTGGTACATGTTGAACTTAGGCATCGCGATGTAGTCCTTGAACCGGCCGGGAATCGGCTTCCAGGTCGCGTGCACGGTGCCCAGCGTGGCATAGCAGTCCCGGACCGAGTCGACCAGGACGCGGATGCCGACCAGATCATAGATGTCGTCGAAGGAACGGCCGCGCACCACCATCTTCTGGTAGATCGAGTAATAGTGCTTCGGCCGCCCGGAGACGACCGCCTTGATCCGCGCGTCCCGCAGGCCGGCCTGCACCTGCCCGATCACCTCGGCCAGATAGACGTCCCGGCTCGGGGCCCGGTCAGCGACCAGCCGGACGATTTCATCGTACCGTTTCGGATACAGCGCAGCGAACGCGAGGTCCTCCAGCTCCCACTTCAACGAGTTCATGCCGAGCCGGTGGGCGAGCGGGGCGTAGACCTCGAGCGTCTCCCCGGCCTTGCGTTCCTGCTTGTGCTCGGGCAGAAAGCGCAGGGTACGCATGTTGTGCAGGCGGTCGGCGAGCTTGACCACCAGCGCGCGTGGGTCGCGGGCCATCGCGACGACCATCCGGCGGATGGTCTCCGCCTGGGCCGCCTCGCCGACCTTGACCCGGTTGAGCTTGCTGACCGCGTCGACGATGAGCGCGATATGGTCACCGAAGGTGTCCCGGATTGTGTCGACGGTAAGCGTCGTCTCCTCGAGGGTGTCGTGCAGCAACGCCGCGGACAGCGTCGCGGTGTCCATCCCCAGATCGGCGAGAATGCTCGCGACCGCGATCGGATGAGTGATGTACGGGTGGCCGGAGAAGCGCACCTGGCCGGCGTGCGCCGCGTCGGCGACCTCGAACGCCTGCTGCACCTGGGCGATGTCGGCGCGCGGGTGGTTCGCGAGCAGCCCGCGCAGCACCGGATCGAGAGCCGAGGGAGGCGTCGCCCGGTGCGTCGAAAAGCGGGAGAGCCGCCCGCGCACCCGACGCGGCAGCGGCGGCGACTCGTGCCCCAGCCGGGGGACGACCGGGGAACCGTCCTCGGGACGCCGTCCCATGCCGACCGCGGTGACCAGCTCGGACCCCCCCGGGGATCCACCTGGTGACTCCTCCCCGCGGACATCGCCACCATCCGCGGCCGGCGGCTGTGCCGGCCCGTGGGCTGCCGGTCCGTGGGCTGCCGGTCCGTGGGCTGCCGGCTCACGCGCCGCCGATCCGGCGGTGGCCCGTGCGGCATCGCCCACCGGCCGGGGCTCCCGGAAGGGAGTGACGGCGGGCGGCGGAACTCCGGTGGTCACCGGCGCTGCCTCGGGCACGAACCGCTCCTGCGTAAGGACTAGACACCGAGCCTAACGCCGCACTGGTCAGAAGCCTTCCGCGGACCTCGCTCAGGCAAGATCAAATCGCCAGAAGGGAGACGACATCGAGCGGCGCAACCCGATCACGGCCCGGTAGGAAGGACAGCTCCATGAGGACCGCCAGCCCCACGACCTCCCCGCCGCCAGCCCCGAGCAGGCTGTGGGCGGCGGCCGCGGTGCCACCGGTGGCCAGCACGTCGTCGACGAGCAGGATCCGGTCGCCGTCGTGCACTGCGTCGGCGTGGATCTCGATCGTGGCGGCGCCGTACTCCAGGTCGTAGGACGCGCTTCGGGTCGGCCCCGGCAGCTTGCCCTGCTTGCGGATCGGCACGAGGCCGGCGCCCAGCCGGTCCGCGACCGGCGCGGCTAGCAGGAAGCCCCGCGCCTCGATGCCGGCGATCGTGGTGGCCCCCAACGCCCGGGCCGCGTCCGCCAGTGCACCGATGACCACCCCGAACGCGGTCGGCGTCGCGAGCAGCGGGGTGATGTCCTTGAACACGACCCCCGGCTGCGGCCAGTCGGGAATGTCGCGGATGTGGGCACGCAGGACCTCGGCGACCGCGTCGTGCGCGGCGGATCGCTGCGGTGCGTCGTCGATGCTCGTCATCGTGCCGCTTCTCCCACCTTCAAGGTCGTCCGGACTTCAGGGGCGTCCGGAGATCTGCCGCCACACGATCGGGGCCGCCCGGATCCGCGCGGCCGGTGACCTGGCTCATCGGCGTTTCTTACCGCTCGGCCGTCCGCGCCGGCCGGGTTTGCGCCCCGCGGCGCGCCGGGCGGGGGGCGCGCCCGACGGTCGTCGGGCGGCACCGCCCAGGTTCGCCCCGGCCGGAACCGGTTCACGCGCGCCGGAGGCGGGTCGTCCTACGGCCTGCTCGGCCCGCTCGTCGGGGACAGGACCGTCCTCACCCCAGCCGGCCGGATCGACCGCCGCGCCGGCGGAAACTGCCGTGCCCGGCGCACCCGCGGCTGCCCGGACCCGCCTGGCGCGCTCGCGGGCGACCCGCGCGTCCAGCGCCCGCACGGCGGGGTCGCCGCGCTTGAGGTCGACGAGCAGCGGCGTGGCAAAGAACAGGGAGGAATATGTACCGGAGGCGATACCGACGAACTGGGCGAGCGCGAGGTCCTTCAGCGTGCCGGCACCGAGCAGACCGGCGCCGACGAAGAGGAGGGAGGCGACCGGGATGATGGCGATGAGCGAGGTGTTCAGCGAACGCACCAACGTCTCGTTGAGCGCGTCGTTCGTCGCCTCCGCGTAGGTCCGCCGTGTCGACGTGCCCATGCCCGCGGTGTTCTCCCGCACCCGGTCGAACACCACCACCGTGTCGTACAGAGAGAATCCGAGGATCGTCAGCACGGCGATGACCGTCGACGGCGTCACCTCGAAACCCACCAGCGAGTAGACACCCATAGTCACGACGAGGTCATGAACGAGAGCGGCTATCGCCGCGAGCGCCATCCTCCACTCGAACCGTACCGAGAGGTAGATCACGACGAGCACGAGGAAGACGACCAGGCCCTGAAGGGCCTTGTTTGTGATCGTCGATCCCCAGGACGAGCCGACGGTCGACACAGCGATGTCGCGGTCCGGGTCCGACACCGAGAAGCGCTTGGCCAACGCGCCGGTCAGCTCACGGGTCTGGGCGTCGGAGAGGGTCGGCGTCTGGATCCGGAACTGGTGGGAGGTCTCCAGCTGCTGGACCACGCTGTCCGCCGGGTCGAGCCCGATGCCGGACAGCGTGTCCTCGACCTGCGCGACGGTACCGCCACTGCTGGGTAGCTGGAAGACCGCGCCACCGGAGAATTCGATACCGAAGGTGAAGCCACGGAAGATCATGCTGATGATGCAGACGGCGACCACGACGCCGGAGACGGCATACCAGGCCTTGCGCCGGCCGACGAAGTCGACGTTAAAGTCGCTGCGGTAGATCCGCCCGACCAGTGCCATCTCAGCTCTCCCGCCTCTGCCCGGCCGGCGCCGGCCGCTTGGCCAGCCGCGCCCGGGTGGGAGCGGCCGGCGCCACGCCACCGCCACGCCCGCCGAGGGTCTTCGGGCTCAGGCCCGAGTACCGGCTGACCGAGAACAGTCTGCGCCGCACCAGCAACGTCACCAACGGCCGGGTGAAGATAAACATGATCACGACATCGCTCAACGTCGACAGCCCGAGCGTAAAGGCGAAGCCGCGCACCGAGCCGATCGACAGGATGTAGAGGACCGCGGCGGCCAGGAAGGAAACCGTGTCCGCGGAGAGCATCGTGCGCCGCGCGGCGGGCCAGGCACGATCCGTGGCCGCCCGGACCGTGCGGCCGGCCCGGACCTCGTCTTTGATCCGTTCGAAGTAGACCACGAACGAGTCCGCCGTGACACCGATCGACACGATCAGACCGGCGATGCCCGCCAGGGTCAGCGTGAACCCGATCGCCACGCCGAGCAGCACCACCGAGGCGTAGATCAGCAGACCGCTGACGGCGAGGGAGGCGATCACGACAATGCCCAGCGCCCGGTAGTACAGGAAGGAGTAGGCGATGACGAGAACGAGTCCGATGGCGCCGGCGAGCAGCCCGCCGTGCAGCGAGTCACGGCCGAGAGTCGGCGAGATGGACTCGGCCTGGGAGCGCTCGAAGGCCAGGGGAAGGGCACCGTAGCGCAGCACGTTGGCGAGGTCCTCGGCTTCGGACTGGCTGAAGCCGCCGGAGATCTGGGCCGATCCGGGGATGCGCTCGTTGGTCTGCGGCGCGGACTGCACCACCCCGTCGAGCACGATCGCGACCTGCTTGCCGATCGTGCTCTCGGTCAGCTTGGTGAACTTGTTCTGGCCCGAACCGGTGAACTCGACGTTCACGACCCACTGCCCGGTGGTGACGCCCGTGGTCCCGCCGCCGCCCTGCAGGCCCGCGGAGGCGGTCTTCACATCCGTCCCGACCACCGTGGCCGGCTTGAGCAGGTACTTCGTCGTCCCGGTCCGGTCACAGGCGGCGGTCCAGTCCTGCGGGCGGTCGGTGCTGACCGAGGCCTTGCGGACGTCGGCCGCTGCGCACGTCAGCGACTCGTAGCGAGCGAACACGTCGGCGGGCGGGCTGTCCCCGGCCGGCGCGGTCGACCCGGTCGCCGCCGGCGTGGGGGCGGCCGAGACCGCCGGAGAAGCCGAGGCCGCCGGAGAAGCCGAGGCCGCGCTCACCGCGGGCGTGCCCGCGGCGGCCAGCGACACCGGCTGGGCGATCAGGCCGCGGCCCGTGCCGTCACCGAGTGCGGCCGGTTTGTTCGACGCAGCGGGTGCCTGGGATGATGGCGCGATGCTCGGCGTGCTCTGGCTGGCCGTCGGGGCCGACTGGCCCGTCGCGCCCGGCGTGGGTGCGGGGACCGCCCCAGTGGGGGTGGGGATGGGCCCCGGG
>NZ_CDXDOR010000027.1:0-23422 GCF_978021225.1 Frankia sp. CeTa3Moorea
GCCGGCCGGGGGGCGGTCGAGGCCGGGGAAGCTGGCTATCGGGTTCGGGGGGTGGCCGACGGTGGTGGGCCGGTCCAGATCGGGCAGTGCGGCGGTGGCGCCCGCACTGACACCGGTCCCCGCAGGTCCGGTGGCCGCGGAGGCCGGGACCGCGGCGATGATCGGCGCCACCCCGGCGACGAGTGTCACTCCGAGGCCGATCTCGAGCATCCGCCGCATCGTGCGGGGAACGATCCGGCGGGCCAGCGCCGCGCTGAGCCGGCCGACTCCGCCGGGGACGGCCGACAGCGCGCTGAGCAGAACCCCCAGGCACAGCCAGAGCAGGCATACCCAGGCGACGACCCCGATGATCGTGGCCAGCGCCTGCTCGGGCGCGGCGGCGAACCATTCTGGGGCGGCCTCGATGCTCTCCGGCAGGTCGGCCAGCCGGGGTCCGAAAACGATCAATATGATCGCCGTGATTGCGGCCGCGGTCGCGCCGGCGAACCGCGCCAGCGTCTGTCGAGCCGCCCTCGCGATCATTGTGGGTGCTCCTGTCCGCCGGATGTTGTCGAGATCGTTCGTTTGCCTACGTTTGCTTGTGTAAACCCCTGAAAGCTCGCTGTCAACCCTGCTTGTGTGGGGAGTGAGGGGTGGCGGGGGGAAGTGAGCGAAATCTACCTTTATGGGAGGAATTTCGTGCGATGGGAGGATCTGTTCGCCGACCTGGAGCTGCAGTGGGAGGCGAATGAGGCCGCCGAGCTCTCCGCCGAGCTCGCGGACCGCAGCCGACGGGAGGCTGCCTACCTGCGGTTGATCGATCGGATGCGACCCGTCGTCGGACACCCGGCGCGTTGCCGGGTGCTGGGTGGTCAGCGCGCTCCCGAGATCCTGCACGGCACCCTGTCGGCCCTGGGGGTGGACTGGTTGCTCATCGCCGAGCCCGGCGCGACGGAGGCTCTGGTGCCGGTGCGGTCGCTGCTGGCCGTGGAGAACCTGCCGGTGGTCTCGGCCCAGCCGGGTCATGAGGGTCCGCTGGCGGCCAAGCTGGATCTGCGGTACGTCCTGCGCGGGCTCGTCCGGGACCGCTCGGCGTGCACGCTCATGCTGGTGGACGGGGTGACCCTGCACGGGACGCCGGTGCGGGTCGGCTCGGACTTCCTGGAGGTGGCCGAACACGCCGTCGGCGAGTTCGCCCGGCGCGGCCAGATCCGTTCCGGCTGGACCATCCCCCTCGACGCGATCGCCTACGTTCGTCGGATCCCCTGACCTCGCCGCGCCTACTGCGCCTAGTCCTCGGGCGGAGCCTCGTTACGGCTCATCGGATTGGCTGCGACGAAGGCCCGGGTCTGTTCATAGGCGCGCTGAATGTACGCCTCCAGCTCGGTGCGCTCCACCCGCCACTGGCCCCGTCCCCCGATCTTGATGGCGGGGAGCTCGCCCGAGCGGACAAGCGCGTAGGTCTGGCTGGAGGAGATGTTGAGGATGTCCGCCACATCGCTGAGTTGAAGGAAGCGGTCGTTCATCAAAGTCCTCCTTCTGAGGGCAGATTTCTCTCCTCACGTGTGTATCAGAGATACCACCGCTTATCGCGTCCGGATGCGTGTGCTTGTGGATAAGTGCACGCGGATACCGCCAAAAGCCCGTGCTCGCAGGTACTGGACTGGTCCGCTACCCGTGCCCGCCTGGCCCAGAGGTCGACGGATCCCGTTCGGTCCGCATCCGATTCCTCGCTGGTTTGGCTGGGCTCAGGGCCGACGACCGCGTACGCTCTGCGACCGGAAGGTGCGAACATGTACCAATGGTCCGGCCAGGAGAAAAGGGAGGTCTCCCGGTGACCGAGCTCGCCGCGGCACCGGCCCGCCCGGAGGCGTCCCCGCCACCGGCATCACCCCCGGCCCGTCGGTTGACCCGCCGACGGTGGCGTGACTCCCGGCTGCTCGTCGGGGTGTTACTCGTGCTCGTCTCGGTGGTCGTCGGGGCGCGGCTGTTCGCCAGCGCGGACGCGACCCGCCAGTGGGTGGTCGCCAAGGTGGACATGCCGGCCGGGCACATCATCATCGCTGGGGATCTCGCCACGGTGCCGGCCAGGCTCGACGAGAGGACCTCGGGTCGTTACTACCCGGGAAGCCGTCTCGACGACCTGGTCGGCGCCACCCTGGCGCGGCCGGTGGACACCGGCGAGCTGGTGAGCGGGCCCGACTTCGCCGGCCAGAACACCCAGCCGACGCGGCTGGTGCCGATCATCGTGAAGGCCGGGCGGCTGCCGGCCCTCGGACCGGGTGACCATGTGGACGTCTTCGTGTTCCAGAGCGGCGCCGTCGCGCCGAGCACTACCGGGGGCGATCAGCAGGCCGGCCGGAGCACACCGGCCGCGCCCGCGGGCGCGGGGGCCGAGGCGCTGGTCCTGCACGACGTCGAGTTCGTCAGCCTCGAGAAGTTGACCAGCGGGGACCGTTCGCTAACGCTGCGCGTGCCGGTGGACAACGCCATCCAGGCCGTCGCGGCCTCGCAGAGCGAGCGGGTCGACGTCGTGAAGATTGAGCGCGACTCCCGCGGTGGGGTCGGCTCGACGGGACCGACCACCGTGCCGGGGTACGGCCGGTGAGCCTGCCGATCCTCACCGCTGTCACCGATGCGATGGTCGAGGCCGGCCTGGTCTCGGCCTTCGATCGTCGCGACCTCGGGGTTACGGTGGTGCGCCGCTGCGTCGACCTGCCGGACCTGCTGGCCGCGGCGACCACCGGCGCGGCCCGGGCTGCCCTGCTGTCTGCGGACCTGCGCCGGCTCGACCGGGATGCGTTGACCCGCCTGGCCATGGCAGGCATTGCGGTGGTCGGGCTGACCGCCCCCGGCGACGAGGACGGCGACCGGCGGCTGCGGCAGCTCGGCGTGGCCGCGGTCATCCCCTCGGACGCCACCGCGGAGGTCATCGCGGGAGCGGTCGTCGAGGCATCCCGGGCGCTGGCGACGAACGCGGCCGCGCCGGCGACCCGGGCGCCCGGTTCCTACAGCGAACCACTCGTCGGGTTCGGGCCGCTCGCCCCGGCCATCGGTGTCACCGACGGCGTGGGGCCGATCGGACCGGGCGACGGCCGGGTGGGCCGGGTGATCGCGGTCTGGGGTCCGGCCGGCGCGCCGGGACGCACCACGATCGCGCTGTGCCTGGCCGCCGAACTCGCCGGGCTGGGGACCTCCACCCTGCTGGTGGACGCCGACTCCTACGGCGGCGCGGTCGGGCAGCTCGTCGGCCTGCTCGAGGAGGCCCCCGGTCTGGCTGCGGCGGCCCGGTCGGCCAACCAGGGGCTGCTGGACGTGCCCCGGCTCGCTGTACTGTGCCGGGATCTGGGCGGCGGCCTGCGAGTGCTGCCCGGCATCCCCCGCCCCTCGCGATGGCCCGAGCTACGCCCGGCATCCGTTGAGACCGTGCTGTCGATGGCCCGGCGCCTGGCGTCCTTCGTCGTTGTGGACTGCGGGTTCTGCCTGGAGACGGACGAGGAACTGTCGTTCGACACCTCCGCGCCCCGGCGTAACGGAGCGACGCTCGCCGTGCTGGGCGCGGCCGACGTCGTGCTGGCGGTGGCGTCTGCCGAACCGGTCGGTCTGGTCCGGTTTGTGCGGGGACTGTCCGACCTGCGGGAGACCGTCCCCTCCGTCGACCCGCTTGTCGTGGTGAACCGGCTGCGCGCCTCGGTCGTGGGCGGAGACCCGGTCCGCGAGGTCAGTCGGGCGATTCTGCGCCACACCGGGACCGAGCCGGTGGCCCTGGTGCCCTACGACCTCGCCGGGCTGGACGCCGCCCAGGTGGCCGGACAGCTCCTGCGTGACATCGCTCCGACCTCCCCGGCCCGGCTGGCGATCAGGGAGCTGGCCGGCCGGCTGCTTGGCCGCCCGGCGGCTCCCCGCCGTCGGCGGGGGAGCCTGCGGCGCCAGGCCCGGTGAACTCGGTGAGTCCGGCGAACCAGGTGATCTTGGTGAGCGGGCAGGCCGTCCCGACGGACGAGCCGGGGCCGCATCCCCCGCTGGGCCTGCCGCTGGGCCTGCTGCCGTCCGGCCGATTGCTTGCGCGGCGTCGGCAACTCACGGTTACGCCCTTGGCGTAACCGTGACATAAAGTATTCGTGTCGCCATCTTGGTGTAGTGGGGGCGGTTACAGCGAGCAATTTGGGGGCATCGCTGTGTGGAGGGACTTCGGTCAAGTCGTGAGAGAGATCTCACTGATAGCTTCCGAGCTTATAAAATTTACTACATAGAGTAGCTTTCTTAATCCGTAGAGTCTGAGATGCGAGAGAAGTCGTACAAGAAAGTCACGCAACGTAGCATCGTATATGTATCTGCGAGCGGTCTCTTTCGGCAACGTTACGTTAGTGGGAGCATGCCTCGCCAGCACCACACGAGTCGTACCTTGATCTCCTATGGGCGTGGCGAGAGGTACGTGATGCTCGTTCGAGACGGCTGGGGGTGTGTCGGGTGAGCCGAGAGTACGCGAAGGCCGTGGGCGCCCGGTTGCGGGCGATTCGGATACAGCAGGGTCTGTCGCTGCAGGGAGTGGAGCAGAAGTCGCGGGGGCGGTGGAAGACCGCTGCCGTTGGCTCCTACGAACGCGGTGACCGCATGATCAGCGTGCATCAACTCTCCGAACTCGCGGGATTCTACGGAGTCCCGGTCTCGGCGCTGTTGCCCAACGAGGATCAGCTGCCGCCGCGGGAGCGTCGCCCACGTACGGTGCTCAACCTGGAGAAGCTGAGCGAGGCTCCGCCGGACTCCTCTGCTCTCGTCCGTCGGTGGGTCGCCCAGATCCAGCGCCAACGGGACGACTACGCCGGCCGTGTGCTGTCCATCCGGGATGGCGACGTGCGTGCGCTCGCCCTGCTCCACGACACGACCCCCCAGGAGTTCGCCGAGCGGCTGCGGAACTGGGGAGTGCTGGAGACCAGCTTCCCCGAAGAGAGTAGCGAGGAGCCGCCGGAGTAGTCCGGTGGACTGCCCGGGCGCTTCGAGCGCCGGGAGCAGCAAGGTACGGTCAACGCGGACCATGGACTGTTACCGGCCCATCCCTGGCCGTCCCGACGAGGCGGGCACGCCGTTCGTGGGCGGGTCGGCCCAGGTGCGACCGGGCGGCCCACATGGCAGCGAGCATGCCGGGCGGCGGGCATCCCAGCGCGATGCGTCTCCCTTCCCGGTCGCCGCGCCGGGAGGTGGACTATGACCAGGAAACGGGCCCCACGCAGAGGTCTGGTCCTGGGAGCCGGTGGAGTGCTCGGCTCCGCCTGGATGATCGGCGCGATGCGGGCGGTCGAGACCGCGACCGGCCGCAATCTGAGCGGAGCCGACCTGGTGGTCGGCACGTCCGCCGGCTCGGTGGTCGCGGCCCTGCTCGGTCTGGGGATCGGCATCGACGTGATGGCCAATTCCGAGCGGGGGATCTACGAGGCGGGGGATCCCGTTCTTGACTACCGCGACCTCGGTGCCTCCCTACCCCCGCGCCCCCGGATGCGCATGGGTTCACCGAGGCTGCTGACGGCCAGTGCCCGGCACCCCCGGCGGTCCTCGCCGATGGTCACGCTGGCGGCGATGCTTCCACAGGGCCGTGGGAAGATCTCCGCGGTCGGCGATCTGGTGACCGCGGCGATGGACCGCAAGGGCCTCGATCCGACCGGGTGGCCCACCAGGCCCGCGCTGCGGGTGGTGGCCATGAACTTCGACACCGGTGAGCGCGTGCTGTTCGGTGTGGCCGATGCGCCTCGGGCAACCTTGTCCGAGGCGGTGATGGCGTCGTGTGCCATTCCCGGCTGGTACGCCCCGGTCGCGGTGGACGGCCAGCGATTCGTTGACGGCGGAACCCGATCGCCCGCATCGGTCGATCTTCTCGCCGACGCGGGCCTCGCGGAGATCCTGGTGCTCGCCCCGGCCTGCTCGTTCCACCTCGACCGACCCCGTGGCACGGTGGCCCGGGTCGAACGCCAGGTCCGCCGGGCCGCCACCCGCCGGCTGATGCGGGAGGTCGAGATGGTGGAGGCGGCGGGCACCCGGGTGACGGTGCTCTGCCCAGGTCCGGAGGATCTCGAGGTCATCGGCGGAAACGTGATGGATCTGACCCGGCGGGCCCAGGTGTTCGAGACGGCGCTGCGTACGACGGGCGAGGCCCTGCATGCCGCCGCCCGTTCCGCCCGTTCCGGCGTGGCCGGGGCCACCGACGACGCCGAGGCGAGCGGGGGCCGGCTTGGGCTCGGCCTGGCCGGCTGACCTGGTCCTCGTGGCTGGTCTGGTCCTCGTGGCTGGTCTGGTCCTCGTAGCCGGCTCGCCCCGGTTGGTTGCACACTGAGCGGGTGCGCATCTATCTCCCGTCCACGCTGGCCGTCGCCCGATCGGTCTGGGAGTCCGCGCGCATCCCCCCAGGCACCGGCTTCGCGGTCACCCCCGCGACGCGTGAGTGGTACGCCCAGTCGGAGTCCGAGGAGGAGTTGGAGTACGCGGCGCTGCACGACGCCGGCCGGGCAAGCCTGCGGCTGCTGGACGCCGACCCGTCCGCGCCGCGCCGGCGCATGGTCTTCGTGGCCGATGTCGCGGACGGCGAGGTGCGGGTACGAGATGATCTTGAGCAGGGTGCCGTCGAGGTGGACTTCCCGGTGCCGTGGTCGGCCGTGCAGGCCATCCATGTCGACGACGGAGACGACGAGGAGGTTGTTGCGGCGGTCGCGGCGGCGGCGAAGTGCATCGTCGAGGCCGATCTCGGTGGGGATGACGCCGCCTTCACCGTGGACAGCGTCGAGGGCTTCGAACTGCTGTGGTTCGCGCCTCAGGAGCTCCCCGGTCTTCTCTGACCCCGACGGAGACGCGGATGTTGGGTGCGCGGGGGTGGAGGTCTCCCCCGCGCGGGGGAGGAGACCACGCACGTTGACGGCTCGTTGGGGCATGCTGTCTGGACTGGTGACCAGCTGGCGTGAAATGTTCCCGACGGGCGGCCCTTGCGGTTGTCTTCCCATACTCCTCACTCCTCCCTGGGGTGCTGTTCGTCGCCTGACGTCCGTGAACGGTGATTTCCCACCCAGGGAGATCGACGTGGACAACGGTTGAACCTCCCCGGGTGCGGCCGATGCCGGGCGTTGCGAATAATGCTGGGGAGCCTTGCGGCGGCGACCGGGTCACCACCTGGATGGCGCCGAGGGGGGCTCCACTTCCCACAACCTTCGTACCGAGATGTCACCCCCGCTGGCAGGTGTGATCTCGACCGACCTACCGCGGTAAGGAGGCTGGCAGCCCATGCTGTACCTCGCCGGGCAGATCCTGGCGTACGTGCTGGTGGCGATGCTCATTGGTGCGGCGCTGGCATGGGTCTTCCTGATCGCGCCGCTGCGCCGGCAGGCCCGCAACGCCGACGCTGACGCCGCGCGGAATCGGGCGGGATCGGGGGAGACACCGGCCGGCACCGGCTCGGGCCTCGACGAATCCCGCCCCGGCGCGGTCCCGTCAGCCGATCAGGCGGCAGCCGCGAACGACGTGAACCGCGTGAATGCCGGGAACGCTGCCGAGGCCGGGAACGCCGTGGCGGCGGGCGTCGGCGACGCCGACACGGGTGTCCCCGGTTCGGGCGCCCGCGGCACGGGCACAGGGCAGGCCGCCGAGCTGATCGCCCGGTTGCGCCGGCAGCGTGACGACGTCGCCTTGGAGAAGGCGGATCTAACTGCCCGGCTCGCTGTCGCCGAACAGCGTGCCGCGGAGTCCGAACGGCGGATCGCCGAGGCGGAGCGCCATGCCGTGATCGCAAGCGCCCGGGTCGAGGAGATCGAGGCAGCGCTGCGGGCCCGGGCGTACGCCGTGACACCCGGCGCGGCCCAGGCCCTCCCGGCCGGCCCGGGTGCCGCCGGCGAGGGTACTGCCGGCCCGGGTGCCGCCGGCCCGGTGCCGGCGGGCTCCCCGGGGGCGGGCGATGATCCCGCCGGCCCTTCGGCGGCGGAGCTCGCCCATGAGGCCGAGCTGCTGCGCAGACAGCTCGTCGAGGCCGAGGGCCGGGCGGCCAAGTTCTCCTCCCGGCTGGCCATGGCCCGTACGGAGGCGGAGGACGCGCAACGCCAGGTGGCCACCATGACCACCCGGCTGGATCGGCACCAGGCCGAATGGGCGGCCGAACGGCTCAGCCTGCTGGGGCGGATCGCGAAATCCGAGGCGCTTCTGGGCCAGGCCTCCTCTGACGAGAAAGCCGGTGCCGAGCATCCCGAGGCTGCCCCCACCGCCGAGGCCGCCGTCGCGGTCGGGGTTGCTGCCGCGGGCGGCGTGGTCCCGTCGAACCTCGCGGTCACCCCGAACGATGCGGGGCCGTCGAAGAGCGCGCTGCCCGCGCACGGCCTGGCTCTGTCGCCCGAGGCGAACATCTCGGGGGCGACGGTCCAGGCGAGCGGCGTTGCCACGAAGAACCGGCCACCGGCCCCGGGCGGACCGCCGTCGAGTAGTCAGGGGAGTGGCGGCGGCGTGAAGAGCACCGGTGGCAGGAGCACCGGTGGAACGAACGGGGCCAGCGGCCAGCCGGGTACGGGTAGCCGGGTCGTGCTGGAACCCGCGCCGCGGTGGAACGGTCTCCTCGATCCAGTGCGGTCGGGCGGCGACAACCTCAAGGAGATTGTCGGCGTGGGCCCGGTGATCGAGGCCCGGCTGCGGGCGTTGGGCATCACAACCTTCAGTCAGCTGGCCGAAATGGGTGATACCGACGTCGAGCGGCTCGCTCACCGGCTGGATGGCTTCGGTGACCGCATCGTCTCTGACGATTGGGTCGGCCAGGCCCAGGATCTGCAGGCCCGGCACTACGGCGGCGTCTACTGACCGGACCGCCGTCCACCTCGCTCGTCACAGTCCGGAGATGAGTCCCTCGATCTCAGCTTCCAGGATCCGGCGGTCGGTGACGTCGGAGTAGAGCCAGACATGGCCGCGGTAGCCGTCGGCCGCGGTCAGCGGGATGTGGCTACGCTCGAACACCCGCCCGTCGGCGAACATCACTGCCTCCCGGCGTAGCGTCCGCCGTCGACGGAGCAGGGTGTCCAGGCGCGTCGCGAATCCGGATGGATCGTCCACCAGCCCGGGCCGGGGACGCAGCTGCAGCCGGCAATCCGTTCCGACCAGGTCGACGGGCAGGTCCGCCAGATCGAACAGATCGCAGTACACCTGGTTCACCGCCACCACACGCCCGTCCCGGTCGGCGATGAGCACGGCGGTCGTCAGTTCGGCGAGCAGGGTCGTCAGCCAGCGTTCCCGGTCCCGGCATGCCTCCTCGATCCGTCGGGCCTCGGTGAACAGGCAGCCACAGGTGTGGTTCGAGCCCCTGGCGCGTCCGAAGGGACGCAGGTCGTCCTTCTCGCTGCGATGCAGGGCCACGGCCGCGCGCCACTCCGCGCCAGGCGGGAGCGTCCCGCGGGGAAACCCGACTGTGGGCCGATCCTCGGTGGCTTCGCGGGATGTCGCCCGGCCCGGCGTCGGTTCGCCGGGAACCGGCCGGCGGGGAAGCGGAACAGACCATTCCCAGCCCCGAGCGGCCCGATCGGCCCGATCGGACTGGTCGGACTGGTCGGACTGGTCGGACTGGTCGGCCCGAGGCCAGGCCGAGGGTGCTTCGCGTTGCGGGTACTCGCCGTCGTCCTCGCGGTCCCCGGCCGCGTCGACGAGATCGGTCTCCTCGGTGTCACCGTGCCCGTCCAGCCCGTCCAGGCGGGCTATCTCGTCCACCCGATCGGGGCGATCCGACCGGTCGGACTGGTCCGGCAGATCAAACGGGCCCGGTCCGTCGAGCACGCCGAACCTGTCGAGATCGCCCGCGGGCACCCCATCGGAGGCGAGGGCCTGGAGACCGAGGAGATCCTGATCGAGCAGGTGCCCGTCGAGGAGGTCGGGATCGAGAGCGGCGAGTTCGAAAGCCGCCTCGCGACGGCGAAGGCGGTCAAGCTCGGCCTGCCCGTCGTCAAGGTGTTCGAGATCGGCCGGTTCGTGAGGCGCTGCTTCGTGATGCGCCGGTTCGTGAGACGTCGGTTCGCGGGAAGCGAGGTCGGGTTCGGCCCGTTCCTGGACGGCGACGTCGTCGGTATCGGGCTGGTCCGCGGACGATGGGCCGATCGGGGAGTGACGCCCTTGGACCCGCGGCGAGGACACCGGCACACCCGTCACCGGCACACCCGTCACCGGCCCGGCGGCGTTCCCGAACGCACTGGCCGACGGCACGGTGAGGGTGCCGACGATCCGTTGTCTACCGTCCCCTGCCGAGGTCACCATCGTCTGCATGACCGCGTCGCAGGGTGGTTCACCCGGTCGGATCAACCGGACCTGGATCGAAAACCCGTCGCCGTGCGTGACGAGGCGCCGCCACCGGCTGCCGACGTTCGCTACGTCGCCGGGATGGACGATGCGTTGCCATCCCCATCCGACCGCCTCGTCGCGGGTAACGCCGGTCAACTTGGACCACGGCCGGTTCACAAAGAGATACCGGCCTGCCGCATCGGTGGCGAATACCGCGACCGGGCAGTTTTCGACAATCCGCCAGAACATTTTCCAAGCGGTCGTGTCGAACATGTCTGACGATCGGGGATCCCGGGCGCCGCTCATCGTGATGCCCCTTTCCACTCCGGGGGATCGTGCCGGGGAGGCGTCGGGGGCAACGCCGCCCTGGTGGCCGAATGAGGTTCTCGCGAGCGGCTGGCGACCGCGCTGGTTGTTGGCTGACCGGACACGGAAGGGACCCCCGAGGCAGGCGTTGGTGGGACGCTGGATGAGACCGGCGGGGTGGGGGGATTCCGCCTGTCGACCCAGCGATGCGATATCGACTACAGGGATGTTCGGGTTAGGGACCGCCGAAAGGCTATCGCCTCGGCGTCGTTTCGAGGGAGAAATCGCGCGGGCGTTTCCGGGGCGGTTGGTGCACCGTCGGTGCAGTCGATATGAGCACAGAGCGATGACAAATGTCCGGTCCGCGACCGCTTTTTGACTGCGGAGAGTAGCAACCTTGGTGATCAAGGGGGGACCCTGTACGGGCTGTGGCCTACCTGAGCCCTACCCGCTCCATGCCCCCGGTGGGGGTTGTGCGAACGTTGTTGCGTCTGCCCCCGGCGTCGGGGGTTGCTTACCAGTGACCTTCTTTCTACGCTTCGTGGCAATTATCGGGGCGGGAAGAGACGAAAGCCGGAGGAGCAGCGGTTTCCGTGGCGGTGGCACGCGGCAGTTGGCTGGACGCGACATCGTTCGTGGAGGACGAGGTCAGAGAGCTCGTCCGGCGGCGTTCTCTCGATCCCGTGCGGGACCCGGCGCAGGTGCGTCAGCTCGTTCACGAGGTGCTCGCCGATTATGAGGAACGGGTTCTCGTCAGTGACCTTCCCCCGGTCGTCGACCGGGACGTCACCGCCCGGCTGGTCTATGACGCGGTTGCCGGGTTCGGGCCGCTGCAACGCCACCTCGACGACCCCACCGTGGAGGAGATCTGGATCAACGAGCCGGGCCGGGTATTCGTCGCCCGGGCCGGTCGCAGCGAGCTGACGACGACCATTCTGACCGCCGATCAGGTCCAGGACCTCGTCGAGCGGATGCTGAAGTCCTCGGGCCGACGGGTGGACCTCTCGACCCCGTTCGTCGACGCCATGCTTCCGGACGGTTCCCGGCTGCACGTGGTCATCCCCGATGTCACCCGGGTGCACTGGTCGATCAACATCCGTAAGTTTGTGCTGTCCGCGTCGAGCCTGGACGAACTGGTCGATCTCGGGACGATCACGCTGGCAGCGGCCACCTTTCTGGACGCTGCCGTCGTCGCCGGCCTCAACATCATCATTGCGGGCGGCACTCAGGCCGGCAAGACGACCATGCTCA
The DNA here is from genome assembly GCF_978021225.1 of Frankia sp. CeTa3Moorea. Lineage (NCBI taxonomy): Bacteria > Bacillati > Actinomycetota > Actinomycetes > Frankiales > Frankiaceae > Frankia > Frankia sp. CeTa3Moorea. The sequence continues at coordinate 11,815 of NZ_CDXDOR010000027.1, forward strand.
ACTGTCTCGGCTCGGCCATCCCGGCCCGGGAACGGGTGATCAGCTGCGAGGAGGTGTTCGAGCTGAAGCTGCGGGCCGCCGACTGGGTGGCGATGCAGACCCGGCAGGCCAACCTGGAGGGCAGCGGGGAAATCCGGCTGCGCCGGCTGGTCAAGGAGGCCCTGCGGATGCGCCCGGACCGGCTCCTGGTCGGCGAGGTTCGCCAGGAGGAGGCGCTCGACCTGCTGATCGCGCTCAACTCTGGGCTGCCCGGTATGTGCAGCCTGCACGCGAACTCGGCTCGCGAGGCCGTGACGAAACTGTGCACCCTGCCCCTGCTCGCCGGCGAGAACGTCAGCCATGCCTTCGTGGTGCCCACCGTCGCCGCCAGCGTGGACCTCGTCGTCCATCTGGAGAAGGACGTCTCGGGCCGGCGCCGCGTCACCGAGGTCGTCGCGCTGCCCGGCCGGACGGAGGGGGACGTCATCGAGATCGCCCAGATCTACCGCTCGCGCGCGGACGGACTGGTCCGCGCCGACGGCTTCCCGCCACATCCCGAACGGTTCGCCCGCGCCGGCTACGACCTGCCCGCCCTGCTGGCCCAGGGCGACCATGATTACCATCATCATCGGCCCGGCCGGGGCTGGCCCGAGATCGCCGCGGAGCGCTGATGGGCATCTTCCTCGGCCTGCTGTTCGGTCTGGGTCTGTTCCTCATCGTCACCAGCGGCCGGCCGCGGTTCGCGGCCTGGTCGGCGACGGCGCGCTGGGAACGGTCGACGAGCGACCTGCTCGCCCAGGCGGGCATCCGCGGCGTGACCCCGCGTCAGTTCGTCATGATCAGCCTGGGTCTGGGCCTGGTGGTCGGCCTGGTCGTCCTGGCATTCACCGAGACCGTGTCGCTGGCCGGCGCCTTCGTCGTGTTTGCGAGTCTGCTGCCCCGGGCCCTCGTGGTCCGTCGGCGGCATGCCCGCATGCATGATCTGCGGGAGCTGTGGCCGGACGTTGTCGACAACCTGTCCAGCGCGGTGCGGGCCGGGATGTCGCTGCCCGAGGGCCTGGCCGCGGTGGGGGTGCGGGGGCCGGTACAGCTGCGACCGGCCTTCATCCGGTTCGGCGAGGACTACAGTGCCACCGGGTCGTTCTCGGCCTGCTTGGACCGCCTCGCCGACGAGCTCGCCGATCCGGTGGCCGACCGCATCATCGAGTCACTGCGGATGGCCCGGGAGGTCGGCGGGACCGACCTCGGCCGGCTGTTGCGCACGCTGTCCACCTTCCTGCGGGAGGACGCCCGCACCCGCGCCGAGCTCGAGACGCGGCAGAGCTGGACGGTGAACGCCGCCCGGCTCGCGCTCGCCGCCCCCTGGATCGTGCTGCTCTTGTTGGCCACCCGGGGGCAGAACGTGCGAGCCTACGACAGCCCGACCGGGGTCCTGGTGCTCGTGGTGGGCGGCGCCGTGTCGGCCCTCGCCTACCTGCTCATGAAGCGGATCGGCCGGTTGCCGGAGGAGGGCCGGGTGCTGCGCGGGGGAGCGGCCGCTGGCCGGGGGGCGGGATCATGACCACGGTCGCCAGCGGTGCGCTGATCGGGTTCCTCGTCGGGCTGGGCCTGGTCATCATCGTCTACCGCTCCCCCCGGGCCCGGCGCATCCACCTCGCTGACCGAATCGATCCCTACCTGCGGGACACCCCCACACCCTCGAGGCTGCTCGAGGACCGGCCGCGGGGGGTGCCGCGGCCGGGTCTCGCCGCGGTCGAGGCGCTCGCGCGCCCGTTACTCGCGGACGCCGCCGGTCGGCTCGACCGTTTCCTGGGGGGCCGGGCCGCCCTGCGACGCCGGCTGACCCAGGCCGGCGGACGGACCAGCATCGAGGAGTTCCGCGTCCAGCAGGTCATCTGCGCGGCCAGCGGGGCGCTGATCGGCGCCCTCCTGCTGGCGCTGCGCGCGCTGCTCGGCGTCGGCCCGCCGGCCCTGGTCAGTGTCGCACTGATCGTCGCCGGCACGGCCGGTGGGGTGGTGGCCCGGGACTACTGGCTGTCGCGGGCGATCTCCGAGCGCGAGGACCGGATGCTGCTGGAGTTCCCGACGATCGCCGAGCTGCTGGCGCTCGCGGTGACCGCGGGGGAGTCGGCCATCGGGGCGCTGGAGCGGGTCAGCCGGTTGACCCACGGCGAGCTTGGGCACGAGCTGCGGCTCGCGTTGGCCGACGCCCGCGCCGGGGCCACCCTCGTGCAGGCGTTGGAGGGCATCGCGGCGCGCACGGCGTTGGCACCCCTGGTGCGGTTCGTCGACGGGATGGCGGTCGCGATCGAACGGGGGACGCCGCTGGCGGACATCCTGCGCGCGCAGGCCGTTGACGCGCGTGAGGCGGGCAAGCGGCAGCTGCTAGAGGCTGGTGGCCGCAAGGAGATCGCGATGATGATCCCGGTCGTGTTCCTCGTCCTGCCGACGACCGTGATCTTTGCCTTCTACCCGGCCCTGGTGAGTTTCACCGTGATCGCGCAGTGAGTGCCCGGGGGCGCGCAGGTGGCCGCCCGCAGGTGGACGCGCCCGTCCGGCGAGGTCGGATCAGCCAGCCTAAAGGAGGAGACATGGGACGAACAGGGCAGGCCATGAAAGCGAGATGGCGGGCCTGGCGGTCAGCCGTCGCATCGGGCGGCTGCCATGATCGCGACCGGGGGGACGTCCCCGGCTGGGTCATGATAACCGTCATGACGGCGGCGCTGGTGGTCGCGATCGCCACCCTGGCGACGCCCGCCCTGCAGAACCTGTTCACCTCGGCCATCAACTCGGTGTCGGGTATCGGCGGTGGCGGCTGAGCTCGCGGCCGCCGCGGGGCCGGACGGGATCGACGGCGGCCCCCGGGGGACCGGGCAGCGACCGGACGCGGTCGAGGACGGCGTCGAGGACGGCGTCGAGGACGGCTCGGACGCGGCTGACGGCGGATCGGCCGTCGTCGAGTTCATCCTGGTGGGGACGTTGTTGCTCTTCCTGATCCTGGGGATCATCCAGGTCGGTCTGGTGCTGCACATCCGCAACACGCTCGCGGCGGACGCTGCCGAGGGAGCCAGGCACGCGGCCAACCTCGGCGTGCCGGCGAGCGAGGGCGGTCCCTACGCCCAGGCCCTCATCGAGCGGACCATCCCGGGACGGTCCGACGCCGTCTGCACCGGGGCGCAGGTCGACGGGCCGGGTGGCACGCCGCTCGCGGAGGTCACCTGCCGGGTTGCCGTGCCGCTCGTCCTAGTCCCACTGGGCGACGGCATCACGATCACGGTGAAGGGCCACGCACTCAAGGAACTGCCGTGACGAGGGGTGTCGTGGCGGGAGATCGGATCGCGCGGGCGGCCCTGCGCTCCGTGCCGCGGACGATCCTGATGATCAGGACAGGTTGCGTGGCTTCCGTGCGCCGCGTCGGTCGCATTGGTCGCATAGGCCGCGTTGTCTGGCCCGAACGGGCAGGCCCGGCGACCGGGGCCGACGACGGTTCGGCGATGATCGAATTCGTTGGATTGTCCGTCGTGCTGCTCGTCCCGTTCGTCTACCTGTTCCTGTGCGTCTTCGCGGTGCAGCGCGCGGCGTTCGGGGTGACCCAGGCCGCCCGGGAGGCCGGGCGGGCGTTCGCCACCGCGGGCAGCGAGACGCAGGGCATGGACCGGGCGCGGCTCGCCGCGCAGCTCGCCCTCGCCGACCAGGGCGTCCCCGGCGCGCCACAGGTCCGATTTGCTCCCGAGGGCGCCGACTGTGGTGCGGGGGATCCCGGGGACGGCGCGGCAACCCTGGAGCCAGGCGCGTCGTTCGTCGTCTGTGTCCGTACGGTCGTGGCGCTGCCAGGAACCGGTGCCTTGTTCTCCGGCATCACCGACGTCACGGTCAACGGCCAGTTCACCGTGGTCATCGACCAGTTCCGCGCCGACCGGCGGGAAACCCAGCCGTAGAGAGACACCGGGACGACGCGCGCGCCGAACGGGGTTTCGCAGTCGGCGCAGAGGAACACGCCGCCGTCGGGGAGAAAGTCGAGATGGAGGGCGGTCGGCGGGCATGCGGGCATGCAGGCATGCAGGCCGGCGAATTTGGGGGAGCTGAGTACGGTCTGCGGTCCCTGAACCGTGACTGGCTCCCCAAAACTCGGCCGCCACGCGATCATGCATCGTCGCAGGCCATCCCTTACTCCCCGTACGGCACGTCCGTGGACTCCACTGATGTCGAGCCGCGCGGACACCTGGCCGTTCTCGCTGGGCTGGCTATCGGCGTCTGCCGGCCCACCGCTGTATGAGGGCTGCGGCGGCCTCGTGGTCGATGGTCACTCGGTTGCTGAGTACGGCATGCGCGGTGGCGAGTTTCCCGACGAGCTTGTCGATGAATGCATGTGTGTCATCACGGGTGAGGTTTCCCTCGGTGATGATTTTCGTGTAGCGGACGGTGTCGACGATGGCGGACTTCACCCGTTCGTGGGAGAGGTAGGTGTCGAGGTCTGACTGCCATCCCTCGGCGGCCGGACCGTTGACAACGGAGGTCCACCCATGGATGAGTGCGGCTGACTCGTCGGGCTGGTAGCTCATCTTGTGCAGGTGGACCGCAAGATCATAGACCGGATCGCCCCACAGGGCGAGTTCCCAGTCGAGGAAGTAGGCTTGGCCATCCGAGATGATGATGTTCTTGCGGTGGATGTCGGTGTGGAGGAGGCGGAAAGGCCGCGGGTGCAGCGTCGTCCATCGACTGTTGATCTCGGTGAGCGCGTCGATGGGGATGCCGAACTCGGCGTACAGATCGCCGAAGTCGGGGAGGAACCGGGAATGCACGCCTGCGGTGACAGCGGACAGGCTGCGGGCGAAGTCGGCGGTCCGCCCGTCCGCCGGCCAGCCTGGCGGCGATTGCGGCAGGCGTTCGCGCGGGATGAGGCCGAGCTGCCCGAAGAGCTCCACGACGTCGCCGATGACGTGGTCGGGAACGCGGGTGCCGCGTGGTGCGGTGTTATCGAGGAGCTGACCGGGAAGGAATTCCACGATCTGGTAGCGGGGCTGCATGCGGGCGTAGAGCAGACGGGGCGCGTGGGTCACGGTCCCGCGGATGGCGCGCAGCACATCCCCTTCCGGCCAGATCATCAGGTCCATGATGTCGCTGCCCGGAATCGGGATACGGACAATCACGTCTCCGGTCGGCGTGCCCATCCGGATGTTGTGGTTGTAGAAACCCGACGCGGCATCGGGGCGCCTGACCGCCTGCCGGTACAGCTCGTCGGGCCGCCACGTGTGCCCGTCGAGCAGGTCGGCGACGAAGTCCTCAATGCGGGCGTCAAGATCGGTAAGCGTGCCGAACGGCTGGATTCCTGCCCGTGCCCGGCTCGCGGCGGCGGTCACCTGCTCGTCATCGATGCCGAGGATGGACAGTGCGTGCGCCGAGCAGAGGATGATCGTCGGGTAGACGTCGGCTGCTTCCAGCTCGCGGACTGTCCACTGGAGCGAGGAAACCGTTTCGTCGAGCTGACCCCGGCGAGCATGGACCAAGGCGCGGTAGAACTCGGCGCGGGCTCGACCGGAGCGATACCCGACCCCGTCGAGGGCGGCGCACGCGGACCGTAGGGAGGTCTCGGCCTCGTCGAGTTGACCACATCGGAGCTGCCCGACAGCGAGAGCGGTATACGCCTTGCCGAGCTCGTGATGGGCGCCGATCTCGCGTTGGATCTCGATCGCCTGGCCTGCCTCGACGATTGCCTCGGCAGGGTGGGTGTAGGCGAGGAGTTCGGCCCGGTTGGTCTGGATGTTGGCCAACCCGAGGACGCTGTCGGCCGCGGCGTAGTGGGCGGCGGCCTCGTCGAGATAGCGGGCGGCGGCGTCGAACTCGAACGCGAACCGGTGGGCGAGGTGACGCATCCGGGCCACGTCTCCGTGGAACTCGGCGTCCTGCCCCGGAGCGGACGCACCCAGGTCGGTGGCGAGTACTTCCGCGTCTCGGAACCGGCCCTGGGCCATGTGAAGGTCGGCGGCCCACAGGCCCGCGGTCAGCCGGGATGCCCCCGTGGCGCGGTCCCAGACCTGGGTGTAGGCGCCGAGCGCGGCCCGGGTCTCACCGGCGATGCGCCGCCCATGTCCGGCGGCCACGGCGAGCCGCGCGCCGACCATTGTGTCGATGGCCAGAGCGGTGACCGGTTCGGGAACCAGCGCCGTGACCGTGGCCGCGTCGCCGAGGCGAATCGCTGCCTCAGCCTGCAGGCAGCGCAGCGCTTCGGGCAAGTTGTCGTGGTCGGGCTGGTCGTTGAGCCGGGCGCGCAGGTCCTCGGTGATGCCTTGGGCGGCGCTGTGTCCCCCACGGCGAACCGCGCGGTCGGCATAGCCGAGGATGCTGTCGCCGCTGATCTGCCGACCCTGGAGGGCGTGATAGGCGGCCTCTCGCAGGGCGCGGGCGGCATGAGTGCCACTGTCCCGGCCGGTCGCCTGGTCGGCCCGGTTCTCCCACAGTCCCTGTAGCAGGGCGTGGATGTCGGTGGTAGTGCCCGGAGAAAGCCGTTCCCGCAGAGCGGCGGCCATGAGCTGATGAAACCGCAGCGCGGTGTTTGCCGGGTAGACGAACGAATATGCGGTGAGGGATTCCCAGGAGATGCGATGCCCCGGGAGATGGAATGTGGCCGTCAGCATCCGGAAAATATCATAGTCGAAGATTCGTGCCGGGCTCAGGACCTCCAGCGATCGAATTTCTTCCGGGGCGACATGCTGAAGGAAGCGTGCCAAGATCTCCTGTTGGGACACGAGGGCGCCGCTGACCCGCCCACCGGTCTGTAGGTGCGTGTCCACCGCCAGGTTCAGATAGAATGGGAGACCTGCGCTGGCGTCCGCAATTATCTGGCGCTGGAACGGATCGGTGATCCCGCCGGTGTCGAGGAGTTCTAGCCGGGCTTCCATGGGAAGGCCGCCGATGTCGCACATCTCGATGAGGCCGTCCCATTCGGGATCCGTCAGTTCCCACCGCAACGGTTCCCGGCTGGCGATGACCACCAGGCCACGGTCGAGCTGTGCCACGAGATCACGTAGCCAGGCATCCGCGAGTTGCGCCCGTCCGGTGCGTACCGGGCTCAGTACCAGGGCCTCGTGGCTGTCAATGATGATCACATACTGTCTATCCTGGCTGGCGGCCCGAAGGTCTTCAGCGAACAGAAACGTGACGGCGTCGGCGAGCTCACTGTTCGGCAGGTCGTCGAGCGTCGCCAGGGTGGGATCGCGCCGCACCCGCAGGCGGCGGCGTACGTCGGAGCCGCCGCGCTCCAACAGCTTGACAAGGCCGCGGGCCGTACCGAAAACCGGAATTCCGGTCATCGTGTCGGCGATATCCGCGAGAATGGAACTCTCGTCGATGAATGCCAGTTCCGAACGGTTCAACCGCAGGTGTGGGTGTAGCCGCTGCCACAGCACTGCGTAGGCTATGTCGAAGCGATCGAAGTGGACCCCTTGCGACCCCAGTTCGTTGCGTAGCACCGCCAGTGCTTCTTCCTGCTGGCGCAACGAGTGCACCTGCAGATCGAGTGATGCAGTTCGATACCGGGTTGCCGCCCGGTCCTTCAACTCGCGCAGTAGTCGTGACTTACCTATACCGCCCACGCCGGTGGCGTTGAAGACCCGTGGACCGTCACCTATATGGGTCAACTCTTCGGCGAAAGCCGCCAGCACCGGTTCGCGGTCCACGAAACGCCGCTGCAGTGCGGCGACCCGATGAAACCGTGGCGCAGGCGCCATGTAAACCTCCGACCATCACAGACCGCAATACCGTCGAGGACGATGCAATCATAGTTGAGCTCGACGACGCACGATGGACCAGCACATCGGGCTGCGGCGCGATCCTGCCGACCCGCACCCGGGCGAGCCCGGGCCGGAACCGCGACCACGGTTCCGGCCCGGGTAGGCGTGCGCCGTGGGATCCGGTCGGCTAGTCGTTCTCGAGCGGAATCTCGCCGAGCGGAATGTCCAGGTAGGACGAGGAGCCGTCGGTGGACGAGATCTCGATTTTGCTGTTGGTGACGGTGGCGTCGCCGAAGAACCTGTCCTTGGTGTCCACGACCAGCTGTATCTGGCGGCCCGGCGTGATGCGGTAGTCGGCCGGCTGCAGGTGGATGTCGATCGTCCGCGTCTCTCCCTCGCGGTCGTTGAGCAGGGTGAAGGGCGCGCTGGTGATGATTTTTGCCTTACCGGTACCCGGGTCGACGTCGAACAGGTGCGCCACGAGCGTCGCGCTCTTCGCGGACGGGGTGACCGTGAGATGCGCCGAGACGGTCCCGGTGATCTGACTCGGTGCGGTGAGCGGTTCGGTCGACCACACCGCGGCGTCCTCGCGGGAGATCTCCGAGGTCTCGTACACGATCGGAGCCCCCAGTCTTTCGAGGATGCCGGTCTGGACCAGGGCCGGGGCTATCAGGGCGGGGGTGTCCGTGCCGGCCCGGAAGGTGTGGCTCCCCCCGGAGTTGGGCTGAGGAGTCAATGAGCCGTCCGATGTCCCCGGCAGCGGTGCGTTCAGGTAGTAGCGCCGCAGCGGCAGCGTGTACGAGTCCCAGTTGGCGAGTTTCTTGACCGTGAACAGGTTGTGCATGTACTCGGTGTGCACGTCGCCGTCGTTCTCCACGCCGTTCTCCTCGTCGGCAACGAAGCGGTCCAGCCAGCGGAAGGTCGTCGCTGTCGGACGACTGATACCGCCGAGAAACCCCTTGATCTCGTCGCCGCCGTGATCTCCGATCAGTACCAGGAGACGTTTGGGACCAATCAGTGCGTTGAAGAACTCCACCACCGCGGGCACCGAGAAGATGGTCTCGTGCCAGTAGGTGCCGAGGAAGATGGGGACCCTCCTGGCGTTGAGTTCGTTCAGGTAGGTCACCGGTGAACGGACCGCGCTGAACTCCAGCAACCGTTCGATATTCCGATTGGCCCGGAAGTCGTCGAAGATCTCCTTGACTTCGGCGGAGAGGTTCTCCTCGCCGAACAGCTTGGTGAGCTCCTCGAACGCCAGCAGGTGTCGTGTCTCGTTCTCGTACAGCGACCAGCCCAGATCGGCCCAGGCGCTCTGCGCGCACACGGCCCTCACCCGGTCGTCGTGCGCCGCTATGATCAGGCTCTGGCCGGCGCCGTAGGACGACCCCGCGAACCCGATTCGATCCGGATCCGCGCGGTCGGGATAGGTGTTCAGTACCCAGTCGATCACGGCCGAGCCGTCCGCCCGGTCTCGCGGACCGGCGACGTCGATCTTCCCCGTGGAGTCGGCGAGCCCACGCTCGCTGTACGCGACCGCCAGATATCCCTTGAGTGCGAAGTTCAGCAGCATCCCCGGATACGATTTCCACCCCGTCGGCGCCAGCGGAGCCGGCATGATGACGACCGGGTTCGGCCCCGGCCTGAGGGGGACCAGCACGCCGGCGTCGAGCTGGACGCCGGCATCGGCTCCGGGGATCCTGGTCGCGCTGAAGGCCCCCGCTCCCCGCAGTTCCTCGAACTTTGCCACGGTCGCCGGCGGGAGATTCCTGAAGTCGCCGCTCTCGAGGTTCTCAAGAGCGGCGATCTCCGCGTCGAGCAGTGTTCTGTCGTTGGGCGCGAAATCGAACACGTTCGTGGTCTTGACGGTCGTGGTCACTCGGATGATCCCCTTCTGGGCGTGGGAAAAGGAGCCTGCCGGCGAACCTGGCCGACGGGCGCGCGATCGTCCGCGACCGTGACGAGGTGATGATCCGGATATCGGATCCGTGGTGCGGAAGTCTCCCGGTGCACGGGTTCGGATCCTAGAGGTGTACGCGATCGTCAGGGGTGAGGTGAGTACTTTGTCCGCGCGCCGTACGGCAGGATGGTGTTGACCCGCATTCGGCTGGCAGCGCGTTTTTCGGCTTGATGCAGGAAGTGATGGCGTTATTTTCCGGTTCCGACGTCCCACCGCGTGCGGCATGCCGCGACGGCTGATCCGGATCAGGCTTTGCCTGCGGCCCGGACGTCACTGCGTGCGGCGGCTGAACAGGACACCGGCCAGCAGGAGCGAGGCCGCGATGATGGCGAGCTCGTCGAGCAGGCACAGGTTCTCCTCCCCGGTCCGCGCCTTGTCGAGCGCGGCGTACTGGCCGGTCAGGCTGATGCGCCGCCGCACCTCGCGACGCTGGGTGAGTACGTCGTGGCCGGCAACCCGGGCGGTGCCGGCATCGAGGTCGCCCGCACCGAGGGGATCTCCGGCCTGTCCATGAGCCGGGTTGCCGCGGAACCAGGCGCGGCGACGATGTCGCTCTACCGCTACATCTCCGTCAAGGACGAACTGCTCATGCTCATGCTCATGGCCGATGCGGCGATGGGCCGCCCGCCCGGTCTTTCGATTTCGGGCTGGAACGCATCCTCGACGGGGTCGCGGCCCTCATCGAGGGCCTCCGCGCGGACGTTCCTCGTCCCAGGGGACGTACCTGATGCAATGAGGTCGTCAGGCAGGATGGTAGATTCCTACCCTCGCCCGTCTAGCTTTGTGCCGGGAGCGTCCGCGAGGAGAACGCGTGCCCGTGACCAGTGGCGGAATCCAGGTGCCCCGTTTCCTGCGCGCGTTCGGCATTGGCGGGTCGGGGCGGTCCGTCCGGGTACCCGGCGCCGGCTGGGCGGTCCCGGCCGTCCGCTCGCCCGGAGCCGGTCCTGCGGACGGCGGGACCATCCTCGTGCTGACGCTGGGGTATCTCATGGTCGCGGCGATGCTGGTGGTCGTCGTGACCGACGTGTCCGCCGTCTACCTCGCCCGCCGGTCGGTGGCCTCGGCCGCCGACGGCGCCGCGCTGGCTGCTGCCCAGCGCATCGACGAGAACGCGATCTACACCGCCACCGACGCCTTCGAGCGCCTGCCCCTCGCCGACATCGCCACGACCGTCGATCAGTACCAGCGCCGGGCCGATCCGAGTGGCCGCACGATCCTCACCTCCACCCTCGTCGACGCGACGACGGTGGAGGTGGAGGGCACGCGTGTGGTCGACCTTCCGGTTGTGGGCTCCCTCGGGGTGGGTCCGGTCACGGTACGTGCCGGAGCGCAGGCACAGTCGGTGGTCCGCCAGCCCGCTGCACCATGACGCCGGCCGGCGCCGGAACGCCGAACCGCGCCGGTTGCGTGCGCGCCACCTGTTGGCTTTCCTCCGACCCCTGATGCAACCAGGTCGAGGTGGCGTCCATGAGATCGTCGAGACCGTGGCCGGTGCGGCGCTCGGCCAGATCCGACACGTCCCGGACCAGCCGGGCCACCCATTCGGCCGGCCGCCCGGCAGACAGCGCCACCGCTTGAGTGGCGTGCTGGGCTGCCTCGTCGCGATCCGGGATCTCCCGGGCCAGTGCGGCCCGGGCCTGCGCCATCCGCACCGAGACCACCATGCCCGTCTGGCCGCTACCTGTGATCAACATCGCGGCGCGTTCCAGGTGAGGCATGGCCTCGTCGGCCGCGCCGACGGTGGTCAGGGCCTCGGCGCAGGCCAGGGCAAGATCCGCCGGGGAGTAGGTGTCGAGCGAGAAACCCGGCGAGCCGTGGGCGGTGTCGTCGAGCCGTTCCATCGTCTGCCAGGCTCTGGCGACGGCGTCCCGGACGCCCGCCCGGTCGCCGGTCGCCGCACAGGCGCTGGTGACGACCTTCCCGGCGATGAGGGCCCGGGTGG
>NZ_CDXDOR010000027.1:23742-33490 GCF_978021225.1 Frankia sp. CeTa3Moorea
CCGCCGGGCTGTGCGGGCGGACCACCCGGGCGCGCAGGGCCAGGGCGCGGGCGGCGAGTGGCCCGTCCCCGGCCGCCCGGGCGAGCGCCGCGGCCCGGTCGGCCCGCACGGCGGCGTCGGAGTGTTTGCCGCGGTCGTAGGCGGTGGCGGCCGCCACCGTCGTGACCGCCGCGTGCAGCCGCATCCACTCCAGCGCTGGCCGGCCGCGCAGCCGGTGCTCCCGGGGCACGGTCTGTGTCGTGCGCTCCAACGAGACCAGGGCGGACGTGGTAGTGATCAGATCAGACGTCTCGTAGGCTCTGACCGTCGCGGTCAGGGCGGCCATGCAGGCCTCGTGCAGGCCGGATGCGTCGTCGCGCAGACTCACGGAGCCCACCGCCGCGAGGCCGGTGGCAACCAGGACAGAGCGTCGGTCCGCGACCTCCGCGACCTCCGCGACCTCCGACACGATGGGACCCTCCGTGCTCCTGCGGGAATGATCGCGGCCTTCCGCCGGCACGCGACGGGGCGGTGAGTCGTCGCCGCCAACGGCGTGATCCGATCGCTCGGACGACAGATCCGGTTATTCACGGCGGCCTTCCTCCTCTTCCCCGTGGTAGTGGCCGGTCCTCGAGTCTTCGTCCCGTCCCGTCCCGGCGACATCGACCGGTGTACACGCGCGCACCGGTCGATGCGTCCGAGCTCTCTGCAGCTGAGCTCTCCGCATCCGACACCCATATGGTCGCGAGGCCGCACTGTCCCGACGAAACCCGGCGTTCACGTATTCGTGCGCGAAGCGCCGTCTTCGACGGTATCGTTCGGGGGCCGCGGACGCGCCGAGTTGTGCGCACTCGGCGATGTGGTACGTGTCTCTTCAGGGATTGGCGTCGGTTGTTGTCGGAGGTTGTTGTCGGGTGGCTGAACCGCCTGACTGCCTGGGGCCGCCGCAACGATTGTCCGCAGTGCGGGCGCCGGTTGGCCGAAATTCTCGTGGCATCCTGCGAATGTTTCATCCTCGTGTCGTCGAGTCATTGCATGTTTCGCCATGATGATGTTTCCCGGTCGGGATGCCGCCGGGATGCCGTCGGGAGACCGCGGGGAGGTCGCCGCGGGGCTCGGCGCGACGCCGCTGCGAGCTCGGCCGGCTCCCGCCCGGGCGGGCAAGATCCGTCCTGGCGGTGGCCCCCGGGTGCCGCCGGTAAGGTGAACAGCATGGCCGTCGACCTGTCCGAGGAGATCAAACAGCTGGATGCCACGTTGACCGGCATCGAGACGGTTCTCGACGTGGAGGGGTTGCGCCGTCGCGCCGAGGATCTGGAGCGTCAGGCTGCGGACCCCGACCTCTGGTCCGATCAGGACCGGGCCCAGGCTGTCACCCGCCGGTTGTCGTCGACGCGCGGGGACATCGCCAGGGTGGAGGGGCTGCGTCGCCGTCTCGACGACATCGCCGCCGCCGCGGACCTCGGCGACGAGGATCTGCTTGCCGAGGCCGCAGCCGATTTTCCCAGGCTGTCCAATGACATCGCCGGTCTCGAGGTCCGGACCCTGCTGTCCGGCGAGTACGACGAGCGGGACGCGATCGTGCAGCTCTCGGCCGGGGCCGGCGGGGTGGACGCGGCCGACTGGACGGCGATGTTGCTTCGGATGTACCTGCGGTGGGCCGAGCGGCATGGCTACGCCACGGAGGTCTTCGACACCTCCGAGGCTGAGGAGGCGGGTCTGAAGTCGGCAACCTTCCAGGTCAAGGCGCCCTATGCGTACGGGACGCTGCGCAGTGAGCACGGGGTGCACCGGCTCGTCCGGATTTCGCCGTTCGACAACCAGAACCGGCGGCAGACCTCCTTCGCCGGGGTGGAGGTCACCCCGGTCGTCGAGCTGTCCGACCACGTCGACATCGACGACAAGGATCTGCGTATCGATATCTTCCGTTCGTCCGGCCCGGGTGGACAGGGGGTCAACACCACCGACTCCGCGGTCCGCATCACGCATCTGCCCACGGGCATCGTGGTGACGTGCCAGAACGAGCGCAGCCAGCTCCAGAACAAGGCCGCCGCGATGATCGTGTTGCAGGCGAAGCTCCTGGAGCGGCGGCGGGCCGAGGAAGCGGCGGAGAAACAGCGCATCACCGGCGGGCCACAGGACGTCTCCTTCGGATCACAGATCCGTAACTATGTCCTCCACCCGTACCAGATGGTGAAGGATCTGCGTACCGACACCGAGACCTCGAATACCAGCGGTGTTCTCGACGGCGAGCTCGATGATTTCATCGACGCGGAGATCCGGTGGCGGCGGTCGGTCGAGAATCAGGCGTGAGAGGGTTCTTCGGAGCTTTTGCCGACGCCCGGGATGCGCCTGGTTCCGGGCTGAGCGGGCAATCCTCGCCGCACCGTCCGGGCGCTCGTGGCCCGGCGGGACGATACGCGCCCGGCGTTCCGGTTCCGGAGGTCCGGAGGTCCGGAGGTCTCCCGTTTCCGGGACGGCATCCGAATGCTGCCTGCCTCTCGGGGAACGGACGGTGAAAAGACAAAGATCCGGCCGTGGTGGGAACGCCGGTGTGACGTAGGCTCGGCCGGCGGCCCGGCCCGGCGTCGGGGGAGGACTCCACCGGATCTCCTGACGCCATTGGCATGCCGGGTATACACGTGTAGAGTTCCGGGTAGTTCGCGGACCGTTCGATGTTTTAGTTTCGGTGTCTTGATCTGGTCCGTCTACTGCTTCACCCGATGGGATGTACGCCCGTGTCACCTGGTCGTTCACGATTGCGAACCGCTGTCGCGGAGGGAGTGCGGTCTGTGTCCCTGCACACGAATGCACGCATGTATATGTGTGGAAATAACGGTGCAAATCCGGGCAGGATGGCGAGTCTCGCCGGTACGGGAACGCCGTGACCTCCCTGGCGCCCGCGGCGTCCGGCGCCGCCTCCGGCGTGTTCGACGGTGCGCCCACGATGCCCCTGCCCGTCCTTATGTACCACGGCGTCGGTGATTCGGTGAGTGCGGACTTCCGACGCTGGGAGGTCCCTCCCGGTGCCTTCGCCGAGCAGCTCGAGGCCCTCGCCGAAAGCGGTTACCACCTCACCGGTCTCACTGACGCGCTGGCGCATCCCGCCCGCCGCCAGGTGGTGATCACCTTCGAGAACGGCTTCGAGGACTTCGTCACCACCGCGGTGCCCGCTCTGCGGGCGATCGGTGCCAGCGCTACCCTGTACGTGCCGACCGCCTTCGTTGGCCGGCGCGCCACCTGGCTGGATGGCTACACCGAGCGCAACCTCCCCCTGCTGGACTGGTCCGACCTCGCCGCGCTCGCCGGAGAGGGCATCGAGCTCGGCTCGCACGGTCACCGTCATCTGGAGCTCGACGTGGTGCCGACCGCCTTGGCGCGGTATGACGTCACCGCCAGCCGGCGGCTGATCGAGGAGAGAACCGGCCGGCGTCCGGACAGTTTCTGCTACCCCTTCGGTTATCACTGCGCGTCGGTGCGCCATGTCGTCGCGGCCGCCGGGTTCGAATCGGCCTGTGAGGTCGGGTACCGCATTCATCAACCGACGTCGTCCCGGTTCGCCATCAGTCGATTGATCGTCAATCGGGCCGCTGGAGCGGCCGACATCCTTCGGCTCGTTTCCCAGGGGCATCGCGACGCTCTGCTCAGCGCCCGGCGAGGACTGCAGTCGGGGTGGCGGGCATATCGAGCGGCGCGCTGGCGGCTCGGCCGAGGCGCCTGACGACGGGGAACGCGGGAACTGGGGTCCGGGGCCTGGCAGTTACCGCGTGCTCTCTCACACGACCGCGAGCCGATAGCCCCGCTTGATGACGGTCTCGACCACGTGGCCGGCCGGTCCCAGCGCGGTGCGTAACCGGGCGACGGTCATCTCGACCGCGTGTTCGTCGGTGAGCCCGGCCGTGCCCGTCCGGCGCAGCAGCTCGGCTCGGGACAGCACCCGACCGGGACGCTCGGTCAGCGCGTCGAGGACCGCCGCGGTCCTGGGTGCGAGCATCACCGGCTCGCCGTTGACGATCACTGCCGCGCCCTGGACCCGCAGCACGTGCCCCGCGGCCTCGACGGTCCGCCCCCGGCGACGCGGGAGTTCGTCGGACAGCGTGCGCACGAGTGCTCCGAGCCGGAACCGGTCCGGGGCCACCGTCGCCACGCCCTGCCGTTCGAGGGGGGCGGCGCAGACCGGACCCACGCACGCGGGCAGCACCTCGCCCCGCAACGCGGTCAGCAGTTCGTCGAACTGTCCCATCTCCCGGGCGATCCGTAGGAGGCTCACCACGGCGGGCGCGCTGGTGAAGGTGACCGCGGAGACCCCGCCGGTGACGATGAGTTCGACCATCCGGCGGACCGGCCGCAGATCGTCCGGTGGTTCCCACCGGTACACCGGTATCTCGACGACCTCGGCACCCGCCGCGCGCAGCCCCTCGACCATGTCTGGCAACGGCTCGCCGTGTAGCTGCACCGCGATGCGCAGCCCGGCCAGGTTCTCCGTGAGCAGATGGGCGACGAGCTCGGCGCCGGATTCCGAGCGGGGCGACCAGCATTCGGTGAGCCCCGCGGCCCGGACGGCGCCAGTGACCTTCGGCCCTCGGGTGAACAGCCGGGCGCCGTCCAGCCGGTCGCGCAGCCGCTCGCCGAGCCCCCAGCCCTCGGCGGCCTCCACCCAGCCGCGGAAGCCGATTGCCGTCGTAGCGATCACTGCGTCCAGCGGCCGGGTGAGGCACTCCCGGGTCGCGGCGAGCAGCAGGCTGTCGTCGGCGAGCGGCACGATGCGCAGGGCCGGGGCATGGATCACCCGGGCTCCGCGCCGTTCGAGGAGGTTCGCGAGTTCGTCGCGGCGACGCGCGGCCGTGACCCCGACGGTGAAGCCGAGCAGCGGTGGCAGCCCGGCGCTGACGGCCGGCTCCGTCGATGTCGCCGATGCCGGGGACGTTCCGGGTGCGCCGGACCGGTCGCCGATGTCGGGCCACCCGGGACTACGGGTTGTCACGAGGCTACCTCCTGGCCTGGGGTCCCGCGCCGATCCCCCGGTCACCGCAGGATCGGACACGGCCATGTCCACGCGCTTGCCGGTGTGCAACGCCGGTGTTAACCGGCACCGTTGCGTATTCACGACGTCCGCATCGAGCGTTCGTCGGGCATCTCACATCCCGTCGTGTCGTGGAGTGCATGCCTTGTAGCCGGACCGACCTGACTTCGAGTCGGTGTTGACATCCTGGGTTCGTACGGTTCTGGCCGTAGCGGGTGCCCGTTTGGACCGGCACCCATCGGTTCGGACGTGCGGGTGGTGCGCGGATGTCTTCTCGATCATTGGTGGTCGTCGGCCACGGCATGGTGGGGCATCGGTTGTTGGCGGCGCTGCGGGACCGCGACGTCGAGGGGCGATGGGATATCACGGTCCTCGCCGAGGAACCTCGGCCCGCCTATGACCGGGTGGGCCTCTCGGCGTACTTCACCGGGGCGACCGCGGAGGACCTCAGCCTCGTCGAGGACGGATTCCTCGAGCACCCCCGGCTGCGGCTGCGTCTCGGTGAACCGGTCGTCGCCGTCGATCGGGCCGCCCGGACGGTGACCACCGGTGCCGGCCGCACCTACCGGTACGACGTGCTGGTGCTTGCGACCGGTTCCTACCCGTTCGTCCCGCCGGTACCCGGCCGGGAGGCCACCGGCTGCCATGTCTACCGCACGATCGAGGACCTAGAGGCGATCTCCGCCTCGGCGCGCGGTAGCCGGACCGGGACCGGTGTGGTCGTCGGTGGCGGTCTGCTCGGCCTAGAGGCGGCGAACGCGCTGCGTAGCCTGGGGTTGGCTACTCACGTCGTCGAGTTCGCGCCCCGGCTGATGCCGGCCCAGGTCGACGAGGCCGGCGGGCAGACGCTGCGAGCCCACATCACCGGGCTCGGGATCGGCGTCCACACCGACACGGCCACCGAGCGGATCGAGGCCGATGCCGACGGGCGGGTCACCCGGATGGTCTTCGCCCGTCACCCCGAGGGGCTGGCCGGCCTCGACACCGACGTCGTCGTGTTCTCGGCGGGGATCCGCCCGCGGGACGCCCTGGCCCGCGAGTGCGGACTCGACGTCGGGGATCGCGGCGGCATCGTCGTCGACGAGGGCTGCCGCACCAGCGACGAGCACATCTACGCCGTCGGCGAGTGCGCCCTGGCGGCCGGACGGGTGTACGGGCTGGTCGCACCCGGATACGCGATGGCCGAGGTCGTCGCGGACCGTCTGCTCGGCGGCGGCGCGACCTTCACCGGTGCCGACATGTCGACCAAGCTCAAGTTGCTCGGCGTCGACGTCGCGAGCTTCGGGGACGCCTTCGGGACGACTCCCGGTGCGCTGCCTATCACGTTCGCCGACCCGGTGGCCAAGGTCTACAAGAAGCTGGTGCTCTCCGACGACGCGCGTAGCGTCCTCGGTGGCATCCTCGTCGGCGACGCCGAGGAGTACGGCATGTTGCGGGCCATGGTCGGCTCCGCCGGGGTCGTGCCGGACGATCCCGCGCGGCTCATCCTGCCGGACGGCGACGGCGACGGCGACGGGGCAGGGGCCGGCGGCTCCGGGGCCGGGGTGGCGCTCCCCGCCGGGGCGCAGATCTGCTCGTGCAACAACGTCACCCACGGCCAGATCTGCGCCGCGATCAGCGAGAACGGCCTTACCGACGTCGCCGGGATCAAGGGGTGTACCAACGCGGGCACGAGCTGTGGCAGCTGCGTGCCGATGCTCAGGACGATCCTCGGCCAGCAGCTCGCCGCCGCGGGCATCGAGGTATCGAAGGCGCTGTGCGAGCACTTCGACGTCAGCCGGGCTGAACTGTTCGAGATCGTCCGGGTGCGGGGGATCACGACGTTCTCGCAGCTGATCGCCGAGCACGGTCGGGGCCGGGGCTGCGAGGTCTGCCGGCCGGTGGTGGCCTCGATTCTCGCCTCCCTCTACAACGGGTACGTCCTGGCCGGCGAGCAGGCCGCCCTGCAGGACACCAACGACCACATGCTCGCGAACATGCAGAAGGACGGCACGTACTCGGTCGTCCCCCGGCTGCCCGGCGGCGAGGTCACGCCCGAGACGCTCATCCTGATTGGCGAGGTGGCCCGGGACTTCAACCTCTATACGAAGATTACTGGTGGGCAGCGCATCGACCTCTTCGGCGCCAGGGCCGAGCAGCTGCCGAAGATCTGGAAGCGGCTGACCGACGCCGGACTCGAGTCCGGACACGCCTACGGCAAGGCGTTGCGGACGGTGAAGTCCTGCGTCGGGGAGACCTGGTGCCGCTACGGCGTACAGGACTCCACCACGCTGGCCGTCGACCTGGAGCTACGCTACCGCGGCCTGCGATCTCCCCACAAGATCAAAATGGCGGTCTCCGGCTGTGCCCGGGAATGCGCGGAGGCGCGGTCCAAGGACGTCGGGGTGATCGCCACCGAGCAGGGCTGGAACCTGTACCTGGGCGGCAACGGCGGTCACCGGCCCCGGCACGCGGAGCTGTTCGCCTCCGACCTCGACACCGAGACGCTCGTCCGCTACATCGACCGGTTTCTGATGTTCTATGTGCGCACCGCCGATCGCCTCCAGCGCACCGCGCCGTGGGTGGAGAGCCTCGACGGCGGCCTCGGGCATGTCCGCGAGGTCATCGTCGACGACTCGCTGGGCATCTGCGCCGAACTCGACACGGCCATGGCCCACCACGTCGCGACCTATCAGGACGAGTGGAAGACGACGCTGGCCGATCCGGTCGCACTGCGCCGGTTCGCCTCGTTCGTCAACGCCCCCGAGGCGGCCGACCCCGACGTCATCCACCTCCTCGAACGCGGCCAGCCCCGGCCGGCCCGCCCGGCCGAGCGGGCAGCCCTCATCGCCGGTGCCACGCTCCCCGTGGTGGCTGGCCGTTTCCTTACCTATCCAGGCTCCTTGCCTATCCAGAGGGACGAAACGGACACAAAAGCCTCTGGATAGGCAAGTAAGCGCATCCCGGACGATCTGGAGGCCGCCATGATCTGGACCGACATCTGTGCCCTGGACGATCTGACTCCCGATCGCGGCGTGGCCGCGCTCGTCAACGGCGCCCAGGTGGCCATCTTCCGGTTGAGCGACGGTCCCGTGCTCGCCGTCGGCAACGCCGACCCGATCGGCCTGGCCAACGTGCTCTCCCGGGGTCTCGTCGGCTCCCGCGGAGACCGGGCCGTGGTCTTCTCGCCGTTACACAAGCAGGCGTTCGATCTGGTGACGGGGGAGTGCCTCGATGCCGAGGGGGTGCGCCTCCCCGTCTACCCGGTGCAGGTGCAGGACGGTCGGGTGCTGGTCGGCCCCGTCGCGGCGGCCCGTCCGGTCAGCTGAGGCGGTCAGCCGGCCGGTCAGCCGGCCGGTCAGCCGGAATGGTCGGCTGCGGAGATCGGCCCCGAACGGGCTGGTCAGGCCGCACACTGGGAGAAAGCCGACGCGGGAGGGGACGAAGATGACCGGTGTGCAGACAGCCCCGGGCGGATGGGTGGCCCTTGTCGGTGGCGGTCCCGGGCGGGCGGATCTGATCACCGTACGCGGTCTGCGGCTGCTCCAGGCTGCGGATGTCGTGGTGGTCGACCGGCTGGCTCCCCGTGAGCTGCTGGATGAGGTGCGACCCGGTACCGAGATCATCGATGCGGGCAAGGCGCCGCACGGTCACAACCTGACCCAGGACGAGATCAACGCGGTGATCGTCGATCGGGGACTGCGCGGGCTCGGCGTCGTCCGGCTCAAGGGCGGTGATCCGTTCGTCTTCGGTCGTGGCGGCGAGGAGGCCCTGGCCTGCGCTGCGGCCGGCCTGCCCTGCGAGATCGTCCCCGGGGTGACGAGCGCCGTCGCGGTCCCCGCGCTCGCCGGGATCCCGGTGACCCACCGGGGTATCACCCAGGACGTGGCTGTCGTCAGCGGCCATATCGATCCGTCGCATCCCGGTTCCACCGCCGACTGGGACGCGCTCGCTACCGGTCCGGGCACAGTCGTCGTGCTGATGGGCGTCGGGGCACTGCCCGAGATCAGTCACGAGCTGGTGAAGCGGGGCCGCCGGCCGGAGACTCCGACCGCGGTGATCCACGCTGGCGGGACAGCCGACGAGACGATCATCACCGGGTCCCTGGCGGATATCGCCCGGCTCGCGGCCGAAGCCGCGATCAGTTCTCCCGCGGTCATCGTAATCGGAGATGTGGTTTCGCTACGTGATCGAATTATCGGCGTGATGGGTACCGTCGGGGCGGTCCCGGCGGAGCCGCTTCCGGTGGAGCCCACGGTGTCGGCTTGACGCTCCCGCCGTCGGGTCGCCCGTCCACCCGGACCTTCAGCGCAGCGCCAGGATCCGGTCGTCCCCCTTTCTCGGGTCCCCTCGGCCGTCGGTGTTGCTGGTGATGATCCATACCGATCCGTCCGGTGCGAGCACCGCCGCGCGCAGCCGGCCCAGCTCACCGGTGAACGCCGCGCGGGGGGCGCCACGCACATGGTCACCGGCCAGGCCCACCTCCCACAGCCGCTGTCCGCGCAGCGCCGCCACGTACAGGGTGTCTCCACGGATCGCGACGCCGCTCGGGGATGCTTCGCCGGTGGTCCAGGTGACGAGGGGATTGCGCAGGCGGCCCTTGTCGGTGTCGCCGACGCCCTCCACCATCGGCCACCCGTAGTTGCCGCCCGGGATGATCAGGTTCACCTCGTCGACGTTGTTCTGGCCGAACTCGGATGCCCACAGCCGTCCGGCCGTATCCCACGTCAGGCCCTGCACGTTGCGGTGGCCCATGCTGTAGATCAG
>NZ_CDXDOR010000027.1:33515-44487 GCF_978021225.1 Frankia sp. CeTa3Moorea
TCCAGGTGACGAGGGGATTGCGCAGGCGGCCCTTGTCGGTGTCGCCGACGCCCTCCACCATCGGCCACCCGTAGTTGCCGCCCGGGATGATCAGGTTCACCTCGTCGACGTTGTTCTGGCCGAACTCGGATGCCCACAGCCGTCCGGCCGTATCCCACGTCAGGCCCTGCACGTTGCGGTGGCCCATGCTGTAGATCAGCGAGCCCGGGAACGGATTGCTCGGCGGCACGCTTCCGTCGGGACGCATCCGTAGGATCTTGCCGTTCAGACTGGCGCGGTCCTGCGCCCGTGTGGTCACGCCGGCGTCCCCTACCCCCGCGTACAGCAGGCCGTCCGGGCCGAACCTGATCCGTCCGCCGTTGTGGATCTGGGCGTTCGCGAGCCCGGTGAGGATCGGTGCGGGGGGACCCGCCCAGTTCCCGGTCAGCCGGAACCGCACGATCCGGTTGTCGGCCCGGGTCGTGTAATAGGCGTACACGAAGTGATCGGCCGCGTAGGTGGGGGAGACGGCGAGGCCCAGCAGACCCGATTCCCCGCTGTGCACCATGTCCGGAAAACGGGCGACCTCGGTAGGCTCGCCACCGCCGGCCGGGCGACGCAGGATACGGCCGCTGTCCCGTTCGCTGATCAAGGCGTCCCCGGAGGGGAGGAAGGCGACATCCCAGGGCGTCGCGAGACCCGTGGTGATGATGCGCAACTCGGGCTGCGGGCTGTCGCGACCCGCCGACGGTGCGGTGGTGGCCGGCTTCGACGACTCGGCCGGCCAGGGGCGGCCACCATTCCCGCCGCAGGCGGATACGCCGAGGCCCACCAGGGCGAGAATGGCGCTGACCAGGACGAGGCAGCGCACGGGAGGACAACGGGGAGATTCGGGGCGGCCCGCGACTAGGCCAGCCTTTGCCGCGGCGGCGCGGCCGGGCTTAGGAGACGTGACGGGCGGCAAGGACCGTCAGTAGCATCACGATCGCGATCAGCGCGACGATCACCTGCGGTGACATCTGGAAGAAGCTCTGGCGCAGGTACTCGCGCGAGGCGCGGCAGGTGGGACACCGGCCTTCGACCACCAGTCCGGCGCAGCGCGCGCAGACGAGATCCTCGCTGCCCATAGCGCCTCCTTCTCACCCGGGACGGATGCCATGATCGGGCGATCGTCGCACTTCCCCGGGGTGGGGACAACACCCGGACGTTTCGGATGGAGCACGACCGTTGGCGACACGCACGATCGACCTCCACGTTACGCCCGCGCACGGTGGCGTGCCGCTCCGTCAAAGGTCGACCGGGCGAGCGGTGACCCGCCCGGGGCTGTTCTCGGAGATTCCGGTCGGGTGTTAACCTGCGGCCCCCGACCTTCGTCACGCCCTACCATGCGGCTACTGAAAGTCATGGGAGTGCGGGAAGGCGCAATGATCGTTTTGAGTTCCGTGAGCAAGCGGTACCCGAACGGCGGCCGGCCGGCGCTGATCGATGTCACCGCGGAGATCGGTGCCGGTGAGTTCGTCTTCCTCGTGGGGTCGTCCGGATCGGGTAAGACCACATTGCTGCGATTGCTGCTGCGGGAGGAACGGGCGACGTCCGGCCGGGTGCTGGTGGCCGGCCGTGACGTCGCGCGGATGCCGGACCGCGGGGTGCCCCAGCTGCGCCGGCTGGTCGGCTGCGTCTTCCAGGACTTTCGCCTGCTACCGAATCGGACCGTGGCGGCGAACATCGCGTTCGCCCTCGACGTGGTCGGCCGTCCTCGGCATGTCGTGCGCAGCGTCGTGCCGGAGGCACTCGACCTGGTCGGCCTCGCGGAGAAGGCGGACCGGTATCCCGATGAACTCTCCGGAGGCGAACAGCAGCGGGTCGCAATCGCCCGGGCGTTCGTCGGCCGTCCTCGGGTACTGCTGGCCGACGAGCCGACCGGCAACCTCGATCCGAACACCAGCATCGAGATCGTGAACCTGCTCGACACTGTTCATCAGGCCGGCACCACCGTCGTGATGGCCACCCACAACGCGTCGCTCGTCGACGCGATGCGCCGCCGGGTGCTCGAGCTGAGCGACGGCGCGCTGATCCGGGACGAGGCTCGCGGGCGTTACAACCAGGATGATCTGGTGGTGCCGATGATTCCCCGGCCCGGGCCCCGGGTGCCGGCCGACCGGGTCCGCTGATGCGACCGGGTCTGCTGGCGTCGCTGCTGTGGACGGGCCTGCGTCGCAACCTGGCGATGACCTGCGCTATGATCATCACTGTCGCGATCTGCCTGGCGTTGCTGGGGTCGGGCCTGCTCCTGCGGGCGCAGGTGCACACCATCGACAGCTTCCTGCTCGACCAGATCGAGGTCGTCGTTGATCTCTCCGATGGCATCACCCCGGGCGAGCGGTCTGCCCTCGAGGCCGAGATCGCGGCGGATCCACTGGTCGTCGACGTGCGGTACGAAAGCAAACAGCAGGTGTACGACCGTTTCCGCCGGGACTTCCGTGGATCGCCCGACGTCCTCGCCGGTGTCGGACCCGACGACCTGCCCGCGGCGCTACGACTTACGCTCACCGATCCGCGAGCGGCCCGCGACATCGTCGTCACCTACACCGGCCTCGACGGGGTGGAAGCTGTGCGCGACCAGCGCGGCCTGCTTGACCCGTTGTACCGGTTCCTCGACGCCTTCACAGCGGGCGCCTTCGCCCTCGCCGCCGTGCAGGCCTTGGCGTCCTTCGCCCTCATCTACACGATGATCCGGATCTCGGCGCATGCTCGGCAGCGGGAGACTTCGATCATGAAGATGGTCGGTGCGTCCAACGGAACAATCCGGGCCCCGTTCGTCTTGGAGATCGCGGCGGTGGGGCTGGTTGGCGGGCTGTTCGCCACGGGCGTGCTCGCGCTGGCCAAGATCTACCTGGTGGACGGCCGGTTCGCGAAGCAGACGATGTTCCCCCTGTTCGGTTGGTCGGCGGTCTGGGAGACCGCGGCCGTCGTGCTGGGGGTCGGTGTGCTCGCCGCCGCCGCGATGGCTTCGGTGGCGCTCCGCCGTCATCTACGGGTCTGAGGCGTCATCCGTCGCTCGGCCCCGGTCCGCTTCGACTCGAACTGGACATCATCCTCGAGGAATACTTCCTTGAGATAATCTTCGGGTGAAACCTCATATTGGCGTCCCTCCGGGCTCGTCCAGATGAAATGTCCAGGCCTGGGCTGGCACACGGACCATCCCTTCTGCGTGGATTGATCGGGAGATGATGTATCCGGCCGCCCCTGTCTTCTCGTAGCACCTTCCTCGGCGCCACGCCTGGGCCGCTTTTCATCCGCGTGTTTCAGCCGGTGATGCCTCCGGAATTTTGGCCCGAGGTTCCGCTCGCTCGTCTGGCCACCTCGACGATGCGACCTGCGATGATCAAGATCGCAGTGAATGGAAGGCTTCTCACATCCCGGAAAGACACATGTAGGGTTTCGAGTTCGAACATGACGAGCCAGGGCGGCTGAGGGAAATCGACGCCGGCTGACCTCCAGGACTCGTCCTTCCGGCGGATCCATCAGTATCCGCCGCCATGTGCACCGGGGGTTCTCGGCCATCTCGCGAACGAGGCCGTCCGGTATCGGGCCATAACCGGGAAGTTCCGCCGGCTGTTCCGACATACCCAGCAGACAGGAAGCCGATACGACCACCTGCGTCTCGATACTGACACGGTCACGATTCTGCCCCATCAGCAGGTCGTAGAAAACGTCGGCCCGACGCTGGTCGAGCCCGCGACCGTCCTGCGCACCGCCTGCTCTCCTCGCCAGAAGGTCCACCCGTCGAAACGCCGCGAGCATGCGGTCTGCCGGAAGCGATGCCGAGACGCGGCCCGTACCATCCGGCTCGGCCCGCACCGTCACCTGACGCGCCTTCGCCGCCCTGCGGCGACGCTGCTCCGCGCCCTGAGGGTCTACCACCACCACACGCCGTCGCACGGCGGCCGCGAACGCTGCGTGGCTTGGCCGCCCACCCCGGCGCAGAACCGTCTCCGCCACGTCCGCGGCTTGGCTGTCCGACAGGTTGGCCGTCAGTCGTTCCAGCACGGCCAGCCGCTGGGAATCCAGCTCACCATGTTCAAGAGCAGTCAGCGCGGCCGGCATGCGGCGGACGACGCCAACCGCGAAACCCAACTGCTGGTTTCCCGACGCTGATGATATTCTCAGCTCGGCAGCCAGTTCGTCTCCCGCGAACTCGTGAAATCCCCTGGCAGCCCCGCTCTCATCCTCTTCCGTGGGCGGCCGTAGCTGCGCGAACCTCGCTCTCACGAGCAGCCGTGCCGCCTCCCAGCGCGCGATCTCCCGACCGATCGCCACATCCGCTCGGAGACATCCGTCCGCGTCGAATTCAGCTACACGACGACCATAAACCATCGATGAGTCCAGGCGACGGGAAAGAGAACCACTGTCGTCGACCCCGGTGTCGCGGGGGCCCAGGGCCTCTGCTTCCTCGCGCGGGCTGGACTCGTCCGAACTGGGCTTACCCGGACTGGACTGTGAGCCGGGCCGAAGCGATGAACCGGGTCTGGTCGCTGGATGCATCATGCCGCCTGTCATGGGCACTTGGAGGGAACGGTTGGATCTGCTGGCAGGAACCGCCGCCGATTTGCCCGAACACTCCGATCATCGAACATGTGTTCGAGTATAGTACTCGCTGGCACCGTTCATCAAGTCCAGCGTCGTCAAGTCCATCGTCTCGACGGCCGGGCAAGCTCGACAGCCGAGCAAGGAGGTGGAAGGTGTTGAACGCCCAAGTCGCCGCCGTGGCGGCTCCTCCGCGGGGCGCGCTGACGGCGCTCGTCGCCCTACGGAGCGCTCGGCGACGTCACCCGGGCCACGCCGGCGACCGACGATGGCGCTCACATGATCGATACCATGAGTGTCCTCGCGGTGGAGCCGGGCGTGTCACCGACGCGGGAGGCAGGACGTAGGTTCGGAGAAGATTTCGCGAACGGTGTGGGAAGAGGGACAGGACAGTGCCGAGGGAGACGGGGCGCAGACTGATCGCGCAGAACAAGCGCGCCCGGCATGACTACGACATCCTCGACACCTACGAGGCTGGGCTGGTGCTCCGTGGCACTGAGGTGAAGGCGCTGCGGGCCGGGCGGGCCTCGCTCGTCGACGGGTTCGCCCAGATCAGCGATGGTGAGATCTGGCTGCACAACGTGCACATCCCCGAGTACACCGAGGGGACCTGGACGAACCACGCCCCCCGCCGCAAGCGCAAGATGCTGCTGCATCGGGCGGAGATCGAAAAACTGGTCGGTAAGACCCAGGAGGGTGGGCTCACGCTGGTCCCGCTCTCGCTCTACTGGAAGGACGGGCGGGCGAAGATCGAGATTGCGCTGGCGCGTGGCCGCAAGTCGTACGACAAACGGCACGCGATCGCGGAGCGGGACGCGGCCCGGGAGATCGGCCGGGCGATGGGCCGCCGAGCCAAGGGGCGCTACCTTTGATAGCCAGCCGTCCATGACACCGTCCGTGGGGCCGCCGATGTTCCTGTCGACGTTCCTGTCATGGTTCCCGTCGTCGTTATTTCGTCGTCGTGCCGCGGATTCGCCGGTTCCGGCACCATCCGAGTCGCCGTGACCGCCTCCGACGGCGACCGGCTGGCGCAGCTCGAGGCCCTGCTGAGCGCACAGGGTGAGGCGGTGCTGGCGGCGGCGGTCGCGGCATTTGCCGAGGATGAGCGTGCTGGTGGAGGCGCGGCCCGGGAACTGGCTGTCGGTGCCCGCCTGCGCGCCGAGGGCGTGTCCCCCGCGCTCCTCGCCTCCGCGTTCACTCAGGCGGAGCTGAGGCGGCGCGCGATGGTCAAGTTTGCCCGGGCCGATCGGATGTTCTTCACCCGAGCCGGGTTGGAACAGGCGTCCTCGCAGGCGGCGGCCGAGCATCGGGCCGCGCGGTTCACCGGCCTAGGCCGGCTCGCCGACCTGTGCACGGGGATCGGCGGGGACGCGCTGGCCCTCGCCCGGGGCCGGGAGATCATGCTCGTCGACCGGGATCCGGTTCATCTGCGGATGGCCGCGCTCAACGCCGCCGTCCACGCGGCCGAGGGCACGACCGCGCCGCCTTCGACCCTTCCGTCCACGACCCTTCCGTCCACGACCCTTCCGTCCACGGCCGTTCCGTCCACGGCCGTTCCGCTCACGGGATCGGCCGTGCCGACGGGATGCCTCGAGACGCGCCTGTCCGACGTGCGGGAGGTGGACCTCTCCGGATGCGACGCCGTGTTCGTCGATCCGGCCCGGCGTGCCGGCGACCGTCGGTTGGCGTCGCGGGCGAGCGAGCCGCCGCTGGCCTGGTGCTTCGGGCTTGCCGACAAGGTTGCGGCTGTCGCGGTGAAGGCCGCGCCAGGGCTGGCGACGGAGCTGGTTCCCCCCGGCTGGGAGATCGAGTTCGTGGCCGACGGACGGGATCTCAAGGAGGCCGTGCTGTTCTCACCGGCCCTCGCGACCGCCTCGCGTCGCGCCACTGTGCTGCCCGGGCCGGGCGGCTCGGCCTCCCTGCGGGCCGGGGGAGCGCCGGCGAGCCTCACCGGGACCCCGGATCCAGTCCTCCCGGCGGATACGGGTCCGGCGGGACCGGCGGGACCGGCGGGTCGGGTCGGCGAGGTCGCCGATCGGGTAGCGGCTCCGGGCCGGTTCCTCCACGATCCGAGCCCGGCGGTCACTCGGGCGGGCCTGGTCGGCGAGCTCGGGCGGCGCCTCGGAGCCTGGCAGATTGATCCAATGATCGCCTTCCTGACCTCCGACGAGGCAGTGACGACCCCCTTCTCCCGCCTGCTGCGCATCGAGGCCGAGCTGCCCTTCGACGTGCGCCGGATCGCGGACCTGTTGCGGTCTCGTGAGATCGGGTCGCTGGACGTCCGGCGACGCGGCCTCGCCGGCGACGTCGAGGAGATCCGCCGCCGGTTGCTACCCCGCCGTCGTGATCTGATTCCCGGTGGACCGGCTGTCACCGTGGTGATGACGAGGCTGCGTGGAGCTCCCTGGGCCTTCGTCTGCACCCCGGCATCGGATGTCGGGGCGGTGGCGACTGACCGATCCTCATGAGCGACCGATCCTCATGACCGACCGATCCCGGTGGACGCCATCGGGGGCGAAACAGGAGTGACGTTCATGCGTGTTGCCTTCGTCGGACTGGGCACGATGGGATTTCCCATGGCCGGTCACCTGGTTCGGGCCGGGTTCTCCACCACCGTGTTCAACCGCACGGCCGCGACCGCGGCACGCTGGGCCGAGGAACATTCCGGCCGGATCGCGCCGTCGCCCGCCGCCGCGGCGACTGAGGTCGACGTCGTCTGCCTCTGCGTCGGTGCCGATGACGACGTCCGCGAGGTCGTTCTCGGTACCGACGGGATGCTGGGAGCGCTTCGGCCCGGTGCGATCATCGTCGATCACACGACGACCTCCGCGGAACTCGCGGAGGAGATCGCAGCGCGCACCGCCGAGGTCGGCGTCGGTTTCGTCGACGCCCCGGTCTCCGGCGGGGAGGCAGGTGCCGTGGCCGGCCGGCTGAGCATCATGTGCGGTGGGGATCCTGAGACGATCGAGCGGGCCAGGCCGGTGCTCGCCGCCTACGGCGCGACTATCACGAGGGTCGGGCCGGTCGGTAGCGGACAACTCACCAAGATGGTCAATCAGATTCTGGTGGCGGGAGCCGTCGAAGGGGCGGCCGAGGCCATCAACTTCGCTATTGCCGCCGGTCTGGACACCGATCTGGTGCTTTCCGCCGTGGCCGGCGGCGCCGCCAACTCGTGGTACCTGGCGAATCGTGGTCAGACCATGGTGCGCGACGAGTTCGATTTCGGGTTTGCGGTCGACTGGATGCGCAAGGATCTGCGGATCTGCCTTGCCGAGGCGGGTCGGCGTGGTATCCCGCTGCCGATGATCGAGCTGGCCGAGCGGGATCTCGCCGCTGCCCAGGCGGACGGCGAGGGTGGTCTCGACACGACGGTCGTCATCCGGCAGCGGCGCCGTGCGACCAGGCCGGGCGGCGCGGGTGGCGCGGGTGGCGAAGTCTCCCCGGCTTCCTGATCATGGAGCCACAACGGTGCCGGTCACTGTGGCGATCAGGCAGCCGGTGACGGTACCGGTCGCCACGACGAGCGGGACGATCCGGCCGAGATGGAGCAGGCACAGGCCCCCGATCAGGGCTCCGGCGAACATGGCGACGGGGCCGGCGAACCGCCGCGCCCCACCGCGGCCCATTCCCCCACCGAGCCGGGAGTCGATGATGATCCCGGTCAACGTGCT
Organism: Frankia sp. CeTa3Moorea; assembly: GCF_978021225.1. Taxonomy (NCBI): domain Bacteria; kingdom Bacillati; phylum Actinomycetota; class Actinomycetes; order Frankiales; family Frankiaceae; genus Frankia; species Frankia sp. CeTa3Moorea. Next base: position 41,753 of record NZ_CDXDOR010000027.1, read on the forward strand.
GGTCAGCACGTTCGTCGGGATGTCCGGAACGGCTATCCGCCGAGCCGTCGCGTGCTGCAGGCCCATCGCGAGGGCCAGCGGGAGGATGACGGTATAGGGCCGGGCCTCGGGGATCTCAGGGATCTCGGGTTCCGTGCCGAGTCCCTGGGTGACCAGCGCGGCGATCAGCGCGCCGGCCATCAGCCCGGTCTGCGCGGCCATCGCGATGATCAGCCACGAGAAGCGACGACCGCCGATTATGGTCACCGTGCCGATCCGTCCGGTGATGACGGCTCCGGCCAGGAACCCGGCCAGGGCCAGCGCCGACAGGTCGGCGGACAGGCCCGGGGCCCCGGCCAGCGCAAAGGCCAGCAGGACGACGTTTCCGGTCATGTTGGCCACGAATACCCGGCCGAGTCCGAGAAAACTGACCGCGTCGACGAGACCGGTGAGGATCGCCAACGCCACCAGCAGCGCCGGCAGCCGTCGACGCTGGTCGGGGGACGGCCGCATGGGCACAGTTTCACCGAGTGACGGCCGGTACGGCGGGAGGCGGGAACTCCCGGCGCCTCTGATCTCGGCGCCTCTGATCTGATCTGATCTGATCTGATCAGATCAGATCAGAGGCGCAACGGACGGACCGGAGCCGCGGCGAGCGCGGGAGTGCTCCGCCAGTCGACCCCGGGAACGTCGATGTAGAGCTCGATCTCGTTGCCATCTGGGTCGAGGATGTACAAGCTGTGGGTGACCGTGTGATCCGACGCGCCGACGATGGTCACATCCGCGTCGTGCAGACGGGCGAGCACCGCGCGCAGTTCGTCATCGCTGTCGCCAACCTTCAGTCCGAAGTGGTACAACCCCACCCGCCGGCCCTGGGGTATGGCCGCCGCGTCCTCGCCGACCTCGATGAGGAGCAGCTCGTGGTGGGTGCGTCCGGAGGAGAACGCGGCGGCGGGGGCCCGCAGTGGGTTGCCGTCCGCGCCCGCCGGGTCGGGAAAGATCTGCCGCCAGCCGAGTACGTCCCGGTAGAAGGCGCTGGAACGCCCGATGTCCCGGACGTAGAGGACGAGATGTCCCAGTTCCTTGATCTTCACGGTGATCTCCCGAGGCGCTGGTCGTCTGGTAGCCGTTATCCATACAACAACTCCGTACAACGGCGTTGCCCGCGACGGCATGCCCACGGGGCCCGGCCGCCGTGACGCCCGCCCGCCACGGCCCGCCACGACCCGCCGCATCGGAAACCCGTTGGTACGCGGGGTGCCCGACGTGGGAACATGGAGCTGGCGTCCGAGCGTTGGATGCAGTGACGCGCGCGATGGGCCGGGTTGGCAGGAGCGTCTGTCGGCTGGTGCTGGCGCCCGCGTCGTGCGGTATGCTAAAACGCCGTAACTGATCCGAACTTGGGGGTGACCGGCTTCGACTCCGGACGTCGAGGCAGGGGAAGCGGGCCGAGGATGAGCGGTTATCTCGTTAACGATCCGTTCAGAACAACAGCTGCCAACAAGACGCAGCCCACTACCCCCACTTACGCGCTCGCCGCTTAAGAGGGACTAGGTAGTCGTCAGTCTGGGAGAGCCTCCGGCCCAGAATCTGACGTCGCTAGGAGGATCACCGGCTGACCCGGTCGCGGGGTCGGTCGGGACATCAAACAGCGACTGAGCCTACGTCGGCTTGCCTGCGTGTCCGACGGGGCTGAGAAACAAGTAGCAGGATGCGCCCGGAGAAGCCCTGTGTCGGGGCCGGAGGACGCGGGTTCGATTCCCGCCACCTCCACCACTTGGAGTGACAATGCCCTGACCTGGGTAAATAGATGAACTCTATGAGATTAGATCGTTGATCGAGTGGAGGATATCCAGGTCAGGGCATTGATCGTTTGGTTCGATTCCCCGAACGTACCGGCGGACCTTGGCTGCGGAACGTAGTTTCGGGGATTGGTCGGCAGCGGCGTCGCAGACCTCCGCGTCGCCGGAGCGTCTGTTGCGCGATGCGCCACAAAGATCTCTGCATGCCCTCGGTGAACCGCCCGTGTCACGCGGCCATCGTGTGTGGCGGCCAGCGGCGGCGTCGCTGGCGTTCGGGCAAGCTCCCGGCAACGTGCCTGAGCACGTCGGCAGATAGCACCGATGACGCCGACGACCGCCTCGCCAGGGGGCATCGGGCAGGGCGGTCCGCTGGCTGCGGCAGCCGCTCTGCCCGCCCGGGTGCGAAAGAGTGTCGACGATCAGATGCTGGCCACTCGCAGCTGACGCTTTCGCCCGCGACGGCCCGGCATGTGTACACAGGTCAAAGGGCGGCTGGCCGGTTTTCCGCGGTGGCGGGTGTGATGGGCCAGGCGGCGGTGTCGTCGCGGGTGATCGGCTGGCCGGTGGTCTCGAAGCGGTGTCCGTCGAGGTAGGTGATCGTGGCTTCGACGGGGCGTCCGGTGGTGCCGCTGATCGAGATGCGGGTGAGGACGAGCAGCGGGGTGCCGCGGGAGACGCCGAGGTCGCGGGCCTGGCCGGGGGTGGCCGCGGCGGCGCCGATCCGGGGGCGCCAGGTGAGGGGGGCCGTGGCCGAGGTCGTGTTCGAGCCGGTCGTAGATGCCTCCGGGGCCGGTGGAGGTGGCTTCGAGGATGGTGCCGCGGGCGAGCGTGGCGGGGAGGTAGGAGTCGGCGATCTGGACGGGGTGGCCGTCGGGACGATCCGGTGGCGTTCCAGCACGTCACTGCCGAGGGGGACGTCGAGGAGGCGGGCGATGTGTGGGGGAGCCGGAAGCC
>NZ_CDXDOR010000028.1:0-6459 GCF_978021225.1 Frankia sp. CeTa3Moorea
CGGGGACGGCGGTCTCTGCCAGGTGATCCTCTTTGCGCGGACCCATCACAAGCTGTTCTCGGTGCCGGAGTGGGGTGTGGTCAGCCAGCAGGGCACCAAGGCGGGTCGGGTCGGGGCCGCGGGTGGGGACAACCCCGTCTACATAGAGAAGATGCACGAGACGTTCGTGCGCAACGCGGACATTCTCGCTTACGAGGCGTACTTCCCCGATGCCCTGCCGAACAACGTCCGTTCTTCGTTGGTCGACCCCACCATCAATCCTATGGCGGCGGCGATGTACCAGCGGCTCTGGGGCTGATCCCTGGGGGCTGATCCAACACGATCAGCGTACGCTGCCGGTCCCGGCGCGGGGGCTAGAGAAAGAAGATCATCGCACCCACCGTGGCAGACCTCGCCAACCTCGCTGGCAAGACCAACATCAAAACCTGAAGTTATTTTCCGGTACTCCCTGGCATCGGGCGCCGATGATCGGTGCTTACCCGGGTAGCTGCCGCCAGATTTCGCGCCAGCGGGTGTCGGGCAGGGAGGCCGGATCGGCGCCCTCGGCACGGACCGTGCCCTCGACGGCGGCCAGCCGGTCCCGGAAGCGACGGGCGGTCGCCCGAAGGGCCCGCTCCGGATCGACGGAGGCCGTCCGGGCGAGCGTGACGGCGGCAAAGAGCAGATCACCGATCAGGTCGTCCCCCGCCGTGCCCGACCGGGCCAGTACGGCGGCCGTGGCGGCGATCTCGGTGACCCGGTCGCCCGCGTCGGTCACACCCCACGCGGCCGTCCCGGTCAGCGCGAGATCCGCCGGGACGCCGATGCCGGCCGCCCGCTTCAGCAGCTTGGCCGCGAGGGACAACGCCGGTTGGGAGAGTGGGACGCCCTCGGTCACCGAGACGCGCCCCTTCTCGACCGCCTTGATCGCGTCCCAGTTGGCGACGACGTTCGCCGGACCGTCCACGACCACGTCACCGAACACGTGCGGATGACGGCGGATCAGTTTGGCCACCAGACCGGCCGCGACGTCATCGACGTCCCAGCCGTCCTCGGCGCGCTCGGCGGCGATCCGAGCGTGGAAGAGCACCTGCATCAGCACGTCGCCGAGTTCCTCGCGCAGCTCGGTGAGATCGTCGTCCTCGATCGCCTGATACGCCTCGTACGTCTCCTCGACCAGGTACGGGGCGAGCGAGGTGTGCGTCTGCTCGGCGTCCCAGGGGCAGCCGCCCGGCGACCGCAGGCGGTCCATGACCGCGACGGCGTCCAACAGGCTCGAGCCGGGCAGCTCCCTGGTGGCCACGAGGCTCGTCACTTCGACCCCGGTCACCCCGTCGACCCCGGTCACCCTCTCGATGCCGGTCACCCTCTCGACACCGGCATCGTTCCGTTCCCCGGATCCACCCGCCTCGTCGAGGAGGCGGTCGAGGATGCTCGGCGCAAGCGGATCGGGCAGCCAGGCGACCTCGGCCGCCGCGGGATCCGGCAGGGCGGCCCGGATGAGGGTCACCGCGCCGGCCAGACCGCCGGGATCGCCGGGATCGCCGGGATCGACGATCAGGACGGTCGCACCGGCCGCCCGCAGCGCGGCGAGCTGAGGATGCGTGGGGCTCGCGGTCAGGACGGGCACCGTGCGCACGACATCCCATGCCCGGGCCGTGAGGATTCCCGGTGCCACCCGGGGGCTGGTGACGACCACGGTGATCCGGATCAACATGTCGCCGTCCGCTCAGGATCGGGTGGTCAGGTCCAGGATCGGCGTGGGCGCGGGCTTGCTGGCGATCGAGCCCTCGGCGGCGACCACGGCGAACTGCTTCGTGTCCCAGGTACCAAATCGTGGGTTTATCGAGATGGGATCCCGGGACTCGGCCTGCGCGAGTAGCGGGCGCACCTTCGTCGCCCGTTTGTCCGCCACCAGGAACCGGGCCAGGTAGGGCTTGGCCTGCCGGTAGCTGAGGGGGATCTTCCCGATCTGATCGACGATGCTGTCGTACTGGGCGCGGGTGTCCGCGTCGGAGGCGAGGACACCCGCGCTGATCTTGTCCCCGAGCGCCGACTCGAACGCTCCCGAGCGGACGATCGTCGCCACGTCCTGCTGGGCGAAGCCCGCTGCGGCGGCTCGCTGCTCGAACGCCTTCACGCTGCCGAACTGCAGGATCGCGTACGCCTGGTAGTAGGACGCGATGTCCTGGCCGGTCAGCGAGATCCCCAGCCGCTTCGCCTCACTGGAGATCAATTCGAGCTGCACGAGTGTGGTCAGGGTTCGTCGCTGGAGTTCACCTCGGTTGAGACTCTGCGACACCGACTGCGAGGTCTGCGGGATCGGTACCGTCTCCGCGGCCTTGAGCCCACGGTCGACGATGCCGCGCAGCTGGGAGGTCTCGATGGTCTGTGAACCGACCTGGGCGGCGGCCCCGGCATGGGTCGTGCACCCGGTACCGGCGGTACCGGCGAGCACGAGGAGCCCGACACCGGCGAGGAGACGGGAAAGCTTCACGAGTCGAGACGGTATCCGCTCAGCGTGGCGTACGGTACGGCGCCCTACGCCAGGAGTCAGATCGAGGCCGCCGCGGCGGCGACCGAGTCGCCCGCGACCGCATGCAGGAGCTGGCCGACCCAGGCGAGCAGGGCCCGGTCCCGCAACGGTCGGGAGCCGATGCGCCCCGTCTCGGTCGGCGCGGGAACGAGTACGGTCCGCACCGCCGGTTTGACCACGGCGCCCCGGTAGAGCCGGGCCAGCCGGAGTGTCTGGCTCTCCCGCAGCTCCAGCGGAGCGAACCGGATCTGGCGACCGGCGGCGATGATCTCCGTGACGCCAAAGTGCCGGGCAAGAACCCGCAGGCCCGCGACGGCCAGCAGGTTCTCGACCGGTTCGGGCACCGGACCGAACCGGTCCACGAGCTCGCCACGCACCTCGTCGATGTCGGCGTCCGTGGCGGCGCCGGCCAGCCGCCGGTAGGCGTCCAGCCGCAGCCGCTCGCTCGGCACGTAGTCGTGCGGCAGGCTCGCGTCGACCGGCAGCTCGACCTTGACCTCCGGGGGCTCCTCGACGCCCTCCTTGCGGTACTCGGCCACCGCTTCGCCGACCATCCGCACGTACATGTCGAACCCGACCGAGGCGATGTGCCCGGACTGCTCGCCGCCGAGCAGGTTGCCCGCTCCCCGGATCTCCAGGTCCTTCATGGCTACGGCCATTCCGGCACCAAGGTCGTTGTGCTGGGCGATCGTGGCGAGCCGGTCGTGGGCGGTCTCGGTCAGCGGCTTGTCCGGCGGGTAGAGGAAGTAGGCGTACGCCCGGTCCCGGCCCCGCCCGACCCGGCCGCGCAGCTGGTGCAGCTGGGACAGGCCGAACACGTCGGCCCGCTCGACGATGAGGGTGTTGGCGTTGGAGATGTCCAGGCCCGACTCCACGATCGTCGTGCAGACCAGCACGTCGAACTTCTTCTCCCAGAAGGAGACCATGACCTGCTCAAGCGCGTCCTCGTGCAGCTGGCCGTGGGCGGTGGCGATCCGCGCCTCGGGAACCAGATCGCGCAGCCGGGCGGCGGCCCGGTCGATCGTCTCCACCCGGTTGTGGATGAAGAAGACCTGCCCCTCGCGCAGCAGCTCCCGGCGGATCGCCGCGGTCACCTGACGGGCGTCGTAGGCGGCGACCGAGGTCAGCACCGGGTGCCGCTCCTCGGGCGGAGTGTCGATGGTCGACAGCTCCCGGATGCCGGTGATCGACATCTCCAGCGTGCGGGGGATCGGTGTGGCGCTCATCGTGAGCACGTCCACCGCCGTGCGTATCTTCTTGAGCTGCTCCTTGTGCTCGACACCGAAGCGTTGCTCCTCGTCGACGATCACCAGGCCGAGATCCTTGAAGCGGTTCTCCCCGGACAGCAGCCGGTGGGTGCCGATGACCACGTCGACACTGCCGGTAGCGAGCCCCTCCTGCACCGCCTTGTGTTCGGCGGGCGAGTTGAACCGGCTCATCGCCTTCACCACCACCGGGAACGCGGCGTAACGCTCGGAGAAGGTCTGGAAGTGCTGCTGGACCAGCAGCGTCGTGGGCACCAGCACCGCGACCTGCTTGCCGTCCTGCACCGCCTTGAACGCGGCCCGCACCGCGATCTCGGTCTTGCCGTAGCCGACGTCACCGCAGATCACCCGGTCCATCGGGACCGGCTTCTCCATGTCGGCCTTGACCTCGTCGATGGCGGCGAGTTGATCGGGTGTCTCTCGGAACGGGAAGGCGTCCTCCAGCTCACGCTGCCAGGGACTGTCGGGAGCGAAGGCGTGCCCGGGAGCAGCCATCCGGGCGCTGTAGAGCCGGATCAGCTCACCGGCGATCTCCTTGACGGCCTTGCGGGCCCGACTCTTGCGCTTGGCCCAGTCGGCGCCGCCGATGCGGTCCAGGCTCGGCGCGTCACCCCCGACATACCGGGTGATCTGTTCAAGCTGGTCGGTCGGCACATACAGCCGATCGCCCCGGGCGTACTCCAGCAGAAGGTACTCCCGTTTGGCGCCCGCGACGGTCCTGGTGACCATCTCGACATAGCGGCCGACGCCGTGCGCGTCGTGGACCACCATGTCCCCCGGGAGCAGGGCGAGCGGGTCGATGCCCTTGCGCCGCCGGCTCGGCATGCGCCGCATGTCCTTCGTGCTCACCCCGCGGGCACCCGCGATGTCACTTTCGGTAAGAACGGCAAGGCGCAAAGTATCGCTGGTGAAGCCGGTGGCGAGCCGACCGCAGGTCACCATGGCGACGCCCGGAGTGAGCGTGGCCTCCTCGGCGAGGCCGGCGCCCAGGTCGGCGTCGCGCAGCATCTCCACCAGGCGCTGCGCCGGACCGTGCCCCTCGGTGACCAGCAGCACTCGCCAGGACTCGGCGAGCCAGCCCTTGACGTCGGCGATGACCGCCGCGGTGTCCCCGTGGTAGATCGGTGCAGGCCGGAGGCTGGCGACCACCGTGTTGTCGCCGTACTCGGTCCCGTCGTAGACGGCGCCCGCCAGCCCGGTGCCCGCCGGCTCCCGGTCGATGCCCGCCGGCTCCCGGTCGATGCCTGCCGGCTCCCGGTCGATGCCTACCGGGGCCGACATGAAGGGAGTGACCGACCACCACGGCAGGCCGAGATCCTCCGCACGCTCGCGGACCTCGGTGATCGATCGGTAGGCGGCCGCGCCGAGATCGATCGGCGCGCCGCCACCCAGCGCCGCGACGCTCCACGACGCCTCGAGGAACTCCTGGCTCGTGCGCACCAGTTCGCTCGCCCGCGAACGGACCCGTTCGGGATCGCAGACCAGCACGTGGGTGCCGGCCGGCAGGTCGTCCAAGAGCAGTGACATGGCGTCGACGAGTACCGGGGCGAGCGCCTCCATCCCCTCCACGGGGATGCCGTCGGCGATCTTGTCGAGCAGGTCCAGCAGCTCCGGGTGGCGCGTCGCGAGGTCCGCGGCCCGCGCCCGCACCTGCGCGGTCAGCAGCAGTTCGCTGCACGGCGGCGCGAACAGGACACGGCCACCACCGGTCGCGCCATCATCCTCCGGCAGCGCCCGCTGGTCCGCCACGGAGAACCGGCGGATGTCCTCGACCTCGTCGCCGAAGAACTCGACCCGCAGCGGATGCTCCTCGGTGGGCGGGAAGACGTCGAGGATGCCGCCGCGCACGGCGATCTCGCCGCGCCGCTCGACCAGGTCCACCCGGTGGTAGGCGATGTCCACCAGCCGCGTCACCACGCCGTCGAGGTCGGCCGTATCGCCCTCGGCGAGGGTGACCGGTGCGAGCTCGCCGAGCCCGGCCACCTGGGGTTGCAACACCGCACGGATCGACGCGACCACGATCCGCAGCGGCGGCCGACCGGTGCTCGCCGGATGCGTGAGCCGGCGCAGCACGGCGAGGCGCTGCCCGACCGTGTCAGCCCGGGGGGACAGCCGCTCGTGGGGCAGGGTCTCCCAGCTCGGGAAGACCGCGACCACATCGGGACCGAGCAGGCTGCCGAGCGCCGATGCCAGATCCTCGGCCTCCCGGCCAGTAGCCACGACGGCGAGGACCGGCCGGTCGGCCCCGACCGCCAGGGCCGCGGCGGCGAAGGGCCGCAACGCCGCGGGACCAGCGAGGTCGAGGACCGGTTCACCGACCGCGCCGATCGCCCGGCCCAGGGCAGGGTCCCCGCCGGGACGGGCGATCAGCGCGTCGAGCAACGGCGCGAGGGTCATGGGGTGCGTCCCTGTGCCTCTCGGTTGGTTGGGATCCGACTCCGACTGGTTGGGATCCGACGACGTGACACGGCAAGGCCGATCCGGCCCTGATCTACCGCCCGGCCCCGCTCCACACGACGCTTCCGCCCGGCGATGCCCCGGTCCGCAGGCGCCGGGTCAACCTCGATACCCAGTCGATCTCGATACCGGGTCAGGCCCGATACGCGGGCCGACCTTGATCGGCTCAACCCTGTCGGCACAGACGATATGTCCAGCCTACGACAACCTTCCCACCCCCCC
>NZ_CDXDOR010000028.1:6914-7857 GCF_978021225.1 Frankia sp. CeTa3Moorea
AGACGATATGTCCAGCCTACGACAACCTTCCCACCCGCCCCGGCAACCCACCCGCCTCCCGTTCGGGCCGGCGCCATGCCCGTCGGGGCCGCGGTAACGTGCGCGTCCATGCGAACGCGGGGCCGGTCAGGTGGAAGCCGAGGGCGCGGCTGCAGGGTCGCACCGGCGAGCGCGACGGCCCCGACGTGACGCATCTCACGTTTCCGGTAACGCGTTCCGGTCGGCACCGGACGACGGACGGCACGCTCGGGCGTCCCGCGCTCCCCCGCCTCGGCAAAGGGGGCGCCGCATCGCCGATCGACGTACAGTCGACTGCCTGGCGTCTGGTCCGGTTGTCCAAATCGTCCGGTCCGGTCGTCCAATATCTACCCTAACGTAAGGGCCGAGTTGTCCACCAAGCGCCGTGGTGTTTCGGGATCGAACACGACCCGTGGCGACGTTTACCAGATCGGGGACGTTGCGGAGCGGGTCAGCCTCTCCCTGCGAACAGTCCGCTACTATGAGGAATCGGGGCTCCTCATGCCGGTAGGTCGGACCGTAGGGGGATTTCGTCTCTACGACGACGATGCCATCGAGCGGCTGCTCCTCATCAAGAAGATGAAACCGCTGGGGTTCACCCTGGAGGAGATACGGTCGCTGCTGGCCCTTCGCGACGAGCTCGCCGAGCCCGACCTCGCCGCGGACGCCCGGGCCGAGCTCCAGGAGCGGCTTGGCACCTGGGTGGTACTCGCGGAGGAAAAGCTTTCTACGCTTCGGGAGCAGGTCAGCGTCGCGGAGTCGTTCGTCGGCGGGCTGCACGACGACGCGAAACGGTCGCGCGGAACCGCCTGATCCGCGGACGCCGATCATCGCACCCACCGCGGCGGGCCTCGCGAATCTCACCGGCAAGACCAAGATCAAAACCTGAAGTTATTTTCCGGCAACTCCCAGGGGATGCTCCATG
>NZ_CDXDOR010000028.1:8335-38654 GCF_978021225.1 Frankia sp. CeTa3Moorea
TGGGGGAAGGCTAGCCTCTGAGGGCATGGCTGCCATCCCACGTAAGGCGCTGGCCGACGTCCGCCAGATCGCGGCGCGGCGGACGGCTCCGATCGTCCTTGAACTTGATCTGACGGTCGACCCGATCGAAGGCGCCCCCACCGACCCGATCACCCTGGCGCTCGCCCGGCGCCGGACGACCCTGCGGGATGTTGTCGAAGGCCTACGGTACGCGACCGAGGATCCCCGGGTGTCCGTCGTAGTCGCGCACATCGCCGCCTGCGGGATGCCGCTGGCACGTATCCAGGAGATTCGCGCCGCGATCGCCGCGTTTCGTGCGGCCGGTGGCACCGCCATCGCCTACGCGGACACCTTCGGGGAGTTCGGGGGCGGCACGGCGCCCTACTATCTGGCCTGCGCGTTCGACGAGATCTGGCTCGCCCCGCCCGGTGACTGCGGCCTGACCGGTCTCGGGATGGAGGCGCCGTTCCTGCGAGGAGCGCTCGACCGGCTCGGCATCTCCGTCGAGATCGGCCAGCGGTACGAGTACAAGAACGCCGTCAACACGCTGGTGGAGCGGGACTTCACCCCGGCGCACCTGGAGGCGGTCAGCCGGATCATCGAGTCCAGCTCCGACCAGATCGTGGCCGGCATCGCCGAGGGACGCGGGCTGTCCACCGACCGAGTCCGGCGTCTGATCGATCTCGGACCGCTGGCCGGGTCCGTCGCGCTCGACACCGGTCTCGTCGACCGTCTCGGCTACCGCGACGAGGCGTACGCGGCGGTACGGGAACGGGTGACGCGGGGGCCGTCGGCCGGATTCGAGGATGATGGGGATGGCGCGGGCCGGGACGATGCGCGCCGCGGGCCCGGCGCGGAGCCGGTTCTGATGTACGCCTCCGCCTACCGGCGGTCCGCCGAGCGGTGGGAGAAGTTCCCGGCGCGCCGCGTAGCGGCGCTGGCGGCCGGCGGCCCGGCGGCTTTCTTCTTCCGCGAGGTTCCCGATGATCGGGACGGCTCCCGTCCCGACGGCGCCGGGGAGGCCCACCTCCACCCGGACGAGGCCGCGGGCATCGGGACGAGTGCGCTGGCCCCCTCCGTGACGGCGCCGCATCGCGACCCGAAGAAGGCGGTCATCGCGCTCATCCACGGGACCGGGCCGGTCGTCCTCGGACACGGTGCCCCGGGTCCGTTCTCCGGGCCGGTGCTCGCCGCGGAGGCCACCGCGGCGGCCTTCCGCTCCGCCGCGCGTGATCCCGCGGTGGCGGCGGCGGTGTTCCGGGTGAGCAGTCCTGGGGGTTCCTACGTCGCATCCGACCTGGTCCGCCGGGAGGCCGAGCGGTTCCGGGCCAGCGGTCGGCCGCTGATCGTCTCGATGGGTGACGTGGCGGCCTCCGGTGGCTACTTCGTTGCCCTGGCATCCGATGCGATCGTGGCGAACCCCGGCACGCTGACCGGCTCGATCGGGGTGTTCGCCGGCAAGCAGGTGATCAGCGGCCTGCTCGACAAGGTGGGAGTGGGCTTCGGTGCCGTCGCGGAGGGCGAGCATGCGCTGATGATGTCGCCGCGGCGGCCCTTCACCCCGGGGGAGCGGGAGAAGCTGGAGGAGTTCCTGGACCGGGTCTACGCCGACTTCGTCGACAAGGTAGCGACCGCTCGCGGGCTGTCCCGGGACCAGGCGCACCAGCTGGCCCGCGGCCGGGTGTGGACCGGCGCGGACGCCCATGCGCACGGCTTGGTGGACGTCCTCGGCGGGTTGGCGCAGGCGATCGAACTTGCCTGGTCGCGCGCCGGTCTGCCGGCCGGTGAGACCCCGCGGGTGCGGCTGACGCCCAAGCCGTCGGTGCTGGAACGGGTCCGGTCGCCGAAGTCCAGCGAGGACCGCGGGGCCGCCGCGTCCGTGGCCGGGTCGATGGCCGGGTCCGCCCTGGGCCTGCTCGGCCCCGGTCCCGGTGCCGGCTTCGTCCCGGGCTGGGGGGCGCTGGCACCGCTGGCGGCGCGGCTCGGTCTGCCCTCGGCCGGTCCGCTGGTCATGCCGCCGATCGGGCGGATCGGTTAGCCGGTCCGCACCGGTGGCCCACAACGAACTCGCCGGCCTGTGGGATGCGTGACACCGCCGTCCGCGGGAGGATCGACGCCCGGGTGCCCGACGGCCAGGCAGGCGGTGGAATGACCGTCGGGTGGCCGGTGAATGGACGCGCCGCGGGTGAATGGACGCGCCGCGCCGGGCCGGGACCGGCGTCGCGTCGCCGTGGGGCGACGGTAGTCTCGCAGCGACCGGTTTCGTCCGGACGGCACCGCTCGTCCCGCGCCGCGATCCGCGGCAGGCCATCAGGGTCTGCCCCGGTGGCCTGCCGCGGTGTGGTGGCTTCCGGTCACCGGCCCGTGGCGGTCCGCTGCTGCCACCGCGTCATCGTTCCGTGTCAGAGCGCATACCGGAGGTCGAAGCCGTGCCGTCCATCGAGGCCGTCGGAGCCCGCGAGATCCTTGACTCGCGCGGCAACCCCACCGTCGAGGTCGAGGTCGTCCTGGAGGACGGCACGCTGGGCCGCGCCGCGGTGCCCAGCGGGGCGAGTACCGGCGCCTTCGAGGCTGTCGAGCTGCGCGACGGGGACAACCGCTACGGCGGCAAGGGCGTGACCAAGGCCGTGGCCGCGGTGATCGACCGGATCGGTCCGGCGATCATGGAGTTGGAGGCCAGCGAGCAGCGTCTTCTCGACGCGACGCTCATCGACCTCGACGGCACCCCGGGCAAGTCGGCCCTCGGCGCCAACGCCCTGCTCGGGGTCAGCCTGGCGGTGGCCAAGGCGGCGGCGGCGTCGAGTGGCCTGCCGCTGTTCCGGTACCTGGGAGGCCCGACCGCGCACCTGCTCCCGGTGCCGATGATGAACATCCTCAACGGTGGTGCCCACGCCGACACCAACGTCGATATCCAGGAGTTCATGATTGCTCCGATCGGCGCGAGCACCTTCGCCGAGTCGCTGCGCTGGGGTGCGGAGGTCTACCACGCGCTCAAGAGCGTGCTGAAGGCGCGGGGCCTGGCGACCGGCGTGGGCGACGAGGGCGGCTTCGCGCCGAGCCTGCCCACCAACCGCGAGGCTCTCGACCTCATCGCCGAGGGGATCGACAAGGCCGGCTTCGCCCTGGGGACGGACATCGCCCTGGCGTTGGACGTCGCCTCCACCGAGTTCTACGCGGACGGGTCGTACACCTTCGAGGGCAACTCGCGTAGCGCCGAGTACCTGAGCGACTACTATGCCGAGCTCGTCTCCGCCTACCCGATCGTCTCCATCGAGGACCCGCTGGCCGAGGATGACTGGGACGGCTGGGTGGCGCTCACCGAGCGGCTCGGTGGCAAGGTGCAGCTCGTCGGGGACGACCTGTTCGTGACCAACCCGGAGCGGCTGGCCCGCGGGATCGCCTTGAAGGCCGCGAACGCCCTGCTGGTGAAGGTGAACCAGATCGGCACGCTGACCGAGACGCTCGACGCGGTGAACCTGGCCCACCGTAGCGGCTACCGGGCGATGATGTCCCACCGGTCCGGCGAGACCGAGGACACCACCATCGCCGACCTCGCCGTCGCGGTCGATTGCGGTCAGATCAAGACTGGCGCCCCGGCGCGCTCGGAGCGGGTCGCGAAGTACAATCAGCTGCTGCGCATCGAGGAGGAACTCGACGACGCGGCCCGGTACGCGGGCGCCGCCGCGTTCCCCCGCCACGGGCAGGCCGGCTGATCCCATGCCGCCGCGGAACACCGCGCTGACCACGAGGGCGACCCTGCTCGCCGTCGTGATCTGCGTGCTGGTCCTGACCCTCGCTTATCCGCTGCGGCTGTACCTGCAGCAGCAGGCCAAGCTCTCCGAGCTGAGCCGGACCAACGCGCAGGCCCAGGCGAGGGTCCATGAGCTGCGGGCGACGGTCGAGCGCTACGACGACCAGGCCTGGGTCGAGGACGAGGCGCGCCGTCGGCTGCATTACGTCAAGCCCGGTGAACGGGCGTACCTGATGCCGATCAAACCGGCACCCACCAAGAACGGCGACGAGACCCGCGGCGGGTCGTCCGGGGGTTCGGCCTGGTACGCCCGGCTCTGGTCGGAGATCTCGACGCCGTAGCGGTCACGGGGCGGGAGCCCCGGCCCCGGTGCGGCGAAGGGCGAAGGAACGGTCCTGGCGGACGGTGATGACGGCGAGGGGGCGAGCATGGTACCGGCGGTGACGGCCGAGGATCTCGAGATTGTGCGCTGTCAGCTCTCCCGCGAGCCGCGAGCCGTCCTCGCGGTGGCTCATCGCTGCTCGTGCGGTCTTCCCGACGTGGTCGAGACCGCACCGCGGCTTGCCGGCGGCACCCCCTTCCCGACCCTGTACTACCTCACCTGCCCCCGGGCCGCGTCGGCGATCTCGCGGCTGGAGGGGGCCGGGGTGATGCGCGAGATGACAGCCCGGCTGGCGGAGGATCCGCGGCTCGCCGCCGCCTACGCCGCCGCCCACCGGGACTACCTCGCCCGGCGCGACGCGCACGAGGTGCTGCCCGCGGCCCCGAGCGCGGGTGGCATGCCCGATCGGGTCAAGTGCCTGCACGTCCTCGTAGCGCACAGTCTCGCCGTGGGTCCGGGAGTCAATCCGTTCGGTGACGAGGCCCTTGCGGCTGTTCCCGACTGGGGGCGGCGGGGGCCGTGCGTGGCCGGTGGCCGATGTCCGGGCGTCGACGAGGCCCGCAGCCCGGACCCGCCCCAGGTGGCGGGCCGGCGGGCGACGGACCGACCGGCAGTCGTTCGACAGGGGATCCGATAGGGGACCCGACGGAGGATCCGATAGAGATCCGATAGGGGATTTGACCGGGGAGGAGAGACCGTGAGTCGGGTCGCCGCGATCGACTGTGGAACCAACTCGATCCGTCTGCTGGTGGCGGACGTCGAGGGATCGACCCTGTACGAGCTGACCCGCCAGATGGAGATCGTCCGGCTGGGGGCCGGGGTCGACCGGACCGGTGAGCTCGCGCCGGAGGCGCTCGCCCGCACCTTCACCGCGCTGCGGGACTATGCCGAGCAGATCGAGCGGCTGGGAGCCTCACGGGTGCGGATGGTCGCCACGAGCGCGACCCGCGACGCGCGCAACCGTCATGAGCTCGTCGCCGGGGTCCGCGCAATCCTCGGTGTGGACCCCGAGGTGATCAGCGGGGACGAGGAGGCGGCCCTGTCCTTCGGTGGCGCCATCGGTGACCTCGTCGGCCGAGCCGGTTCGTTGGACGCCGGTTCGTTGGACGCCGGTTCGGTCGAGGGCGCGCCGACGGGGGCGGGCGCGGCGGGATCCGACCCGGTCGCCACGCCGATCCTGCTCGCCGACATCGGCGGCGGCTCGACCGAACTCGTCCTCGGGGACGCGAGCGGGGTGCGGGCCGCCCGCTCGGTGAACGTCGGATGCGTGCGGCTGGCGGAGCGGCACCTGCACGATGATCCGCCGACCGGCGCGCAGGCCGCGGCGATCGTTGCCGACGTGCACGCGGCACTCGACATCGCCGCCCGCACCGTGCCCCTGACCGAGGCGGCGACGCTGGTCGGCGTCGCGGGGACCGTCACCACGGTCGCCGCCCTCGCGGCTGATCTCCCCGAGTACGACCCGGCCCGCATCCACCTGTCCGTGACGGCGGCGGAGCAGGTCGCGCAGGTCACGGACCGGCTGCTGAGGATGACGCACGACCAGCGCGCGGCCCTGCCGGTGATGCACCCGGGTCGGGTGGACGTTATCGCCGCCGGCGCGCTCGTGCTGCGCACCCTGGTCGAGCGAACGGGCGCCGCGGCGGTGGTGGCAAGCGAACGCGACATCCTCGACGGGATAGCGCTGGCCCTAGCCGCCGCGCCGGGCGCCCCGGCCACCGGGCCCGAGCGGGCGGCGTTGCCCGTCACCGCCGGCCCGTCGGTATGAGGCCCGGCTGTATGAGGACCGGCGGGGCGGGGTGACGAGCGGGACGGGTGGCCCGGTCCGGTCACGGGGCCCGGTGCGGCCGGGAAGCGGTTGGCCGGGGGACCTCGCCGCCGCCGACACACCGGTCGCAGCCACGCCGGCCGAGGCCCGCGCGTTGGCCGCCGGCGCGACGGGCACCCGGGAGCTCGATGCCCGGATGTCCGTCTGCCGGGCCTGCCCGCGCCTGGTCACCTGGCGGGAAGAAGTCGCGGCGGTGCGGCGGGCGGCCTTCGCCGAGCAGGCCTACTGGGGGCGTCCGGTGCCCTCGTTCGGCCCGGGCGACGCCCGGATCCTCGTCGTCGGTCTGGCGCCCGCGGCCCACGGAGGGAACCGCACCGGACGCATCTTCACCGGGGACCGCAGCGGCGACTGGCTGTTCGCCTCGTTGCACCGCGTCGGGCTGGCGGCGCTGCCGACCTCGGTGTCCGCCGGGGACGGTCAGCGTCTGACGGCCACGCGCATCGTCGCCGTCGTCCGCTGCGCTCCGCCCGCGAACAAGCCGACCACCACGGAGCGTGACACCTGCCGGCCCTGGTTGGTGCGTGACCTCGAGCTCGTCCGGCCCACCCTGCGGGTCATCGTCGTCCTCGGTGGATTCGCCTGGTCCGCCCTGTGGCCCGCCCTGGCCCAGGCCGGATTCCCGGTTCCTCCGCGCCGGGTGTCGTTCGGGCACGGCGTGCGGGCCGAACTTCCCGTATCCGGGGTGTCGGTCGTCGGTTGCTATCACCCAAGCCAACAGAACACCTTCACCGGCCGGGTCACCGAAGTGATGCTTGACACGATTTTTGGCACGGCGGCGGCGCTCGCGGAAGTGGTTGAGCGGGCCGGGTAAGCCTTTGTCCTTGTGGCCGTCGACACAGAAGGTGAGCCGGAACACGGTCCGGACGCATCGGCACCACGGGCCGAAGACCGCCGGTATTCGTGTCCTGCGTCACGAAAAAAGCTGGGCGGCCAGCCCGGGACCGGGGTGTAACACGGCCCTCGTGGGTACGTTTTTGCCATGGGCTACGGGCAACCACCGCACATCCTCATCGTCGGCGGAGGATACGTCGGCATGTACACGGCCCTGCGGCTGCGGCGGAAGCTGCGCCAGGGCGAGGCATCGGTCACAGTCGTCGAGCCCAACTCGTACATGACCTATCAGCCTTTCCTCCCGGAAGCGGCGGCCGGCAACCTTGAGCCACGGCACGTGGTGGTACCGCTACGTAAGGTCCTGAAGGGCTGTCGGGTTGTCAGTGGAAGCGCGCTTCAGGTGTCGCATGGGACACGGACCGCTGTGATCCAACCATCCCTTGGCGAGAGATTTGATCTTAAATACGACATCTTGGTGATGTGTCCAGGATCGGTAGCGCGAACCCTTCCGATCCCGGGGCTCGCGGAGCAGGGCATCGGCTTCAAGAGCGCGGCCGAGGCCATTTATCTCCGTAATCAGGTCATCAGCCGGTTGGACGCGGCCGCCTCGGTGACCGATCCCGCGGTCCGGCGCCGAGCGCTGACCTTTCTCTTCATCGGTGGAGGATATGCCGGAATAGAGGCTCTTGCCGAGTTGGAGGACATGGCCCGCGATGCGTGTTCTTTCTATCCTGATCTGGAACCGACGGATATGCGGTGGGTCCTCGTTGAAGCCGCCGGCCGTATTCTTCCCGAGGTTTCACCCGGAATGGGGATTTATACTCTCCGGCAGCTCGAGCAGCGGGGTATCGACGTCAGGTTGAACACGCGGGTCGAGAGCCTGGTCGGTGGGCGGGTTGTACTGAATAACGGTGAGAAGTTCGACGCGGGCACCATCGTGTGGACGGCCGGGGTGCGGGCGAACCCGATGCTGGCCGACACGGATCTGCCCCTGGACGATCAAGGTCGGGTGCGCGCGACCGTCTTCCTGCAGGTCGACGGGGTGGGTGACGCGTGGGCCGCGGGTGACTGCGCGGCCGTGCCCGACCTGACCAGGGGCGAGGATGTCACAACCAGTCCCTCGGCCCAGCACGCCGTTCGCCAGGCCCGCCGGCTGGCTCTCAACATCCTCGCCGAGCTGCGCGGCGAGCCCATCGAACCGTACGAGCACAGCTATGCCGGCAGCGTGGCGTCCCTGGGCCTGCATAAGGGTGTCGCCGAGGTCTATGGGGTCAAGCTGCGCGGCTGGCCCGCCTGGTTCATGCACCGGACGTACCACCTGGGCAGGGTTCCCACCCTCAACCGCAAGACCAGGGTGGTCGCAGACTGGTCGTTGGCACTGTTCTTCCGCCGCGAGATCGTCTCGCTCGGATCCTTCGCCGATCCCCGGGCCGAGTTCCGCCGAGTGGCGATGCCGCCCGCGTTCGCCGCGGCCATCTCCCCAGGCACGCCCGGCACTCCGGCCACGACGGCTACGTCGGCTACGTCGGCTACGACGAGCGGGCGGAACGGGACCACTCGCCCCCCCGCTCCCGGTGCCCCCGCGCCCGCCGTCGCCGCCGGCTCGGCCGGCGATGCCGAGGGCGGTGAGGCCGCGTCCCCGGGTGAGGATGTTGTCCGGGCCGCACCGGCCGGCAGGATCTCCCGCGGCCGGAGCCGGACGCCCGGTCCGCGCGGCACGTGAACTGAGCGCCCGGCGGCACCGTGGCCGGCGTGTGACGGTATGGACGCCGGGAGTCTGCGGCCGGTGAATCGTCCCCCGGCCGCGACGGTTCACCGGCCCTCGTGGCTTCGCGGCACTTAGGTGGGGGTGTTTTCCCGCGTCTCCGCTCTGGCCGTCAAGACCAAACCCGACGGCGGGCCCGCCTTTTAGCGATCTGGGTTGTCCACTGATCGAAGGGGATGGCGAACAGTCGGCATCCTCGTCACGATGAGTCACGCTTTCGGTCGTGCCGCCATCTCCGGACCACTTTTTCCGCATGTGTTATTCCCAGACCCTACGTAGCGTGGTAGAAATATCAGCGATGTAGACGAGCCGGTGTATCCCAACTGGTAGAGGAGGCTGTCCTAAAAACAGCTCGAGTGTCGGTTCGACTCCGACCACCGGCACAATCCTTTCTCGGTCGTCCGGGCATCTGACCGATGAACCGCGGCCGACGAGGGGAAGGCTTCGTCGCTGTGAGGATGCTGTGAGGATGCGCGTGGGCGTGCGTCGCGATGTCTTGTCGCCGTCCACCGTGTCCGGCGCGCCGGGAACTCCTGCGTCCCAAGGAACGTTCCATACGGTGACGTAGGCTGTAGTCACCGAGGGTGATGCCTCCCCGGAGGCGACCGAGAGGAGCCGGCTCCATGGCCGACCTTCGTTCCTCGAACCCCGCGTTCCGTCGTGGTGGTTTCGCGTCTCCTCCCACGCCGACCCCCGAGGAGCTGGCGAGCCACTACCGCCAGCCCACCACCCTCACGATCGACGACGTCGTCGTGCACACGCTGGGGCTGTTCGCGCTGCTGGCGGCCGGTGGCGCGGTCGGCTGGGCCCTCGCACCGGACTCGCCCGGCATTGCGCTGGGGGCCGGCCTCGTCGCCCTGACGATCAGCCTGTTCGTCTCGTTTCGCAACCTGATCAGTCCGCCGCTCATCATCGCCTTTGCCCTGATCGAAGGGGTGGCGGTCGGGGCGGTCTCGCGCTACTACGAGGACACCTTCAACGGCATCATCCCACAGGCCCTGCTCGGGACCGGTCTGATCTTCGTCGTGATGCTGGTTGCCTACCGTAGCGGCCGGCTGCGGGCCACCCCCCGGATGGCCCGCATCGTGTTCGGCGTGCTCCTCGGGGTCGTGCTCCTCGGCCTGACCGACCTCGTGATCAGGGCCACCAGTGGAAGCCACCTGCCGGTGATCAACGATGCGACGCCGCTCGGCATCCTGTTCAGCGTGCTCGTGCTCGGCGTCGCGAGCCTGCAGTTCATCCTCGACTTCGACTACATCGAGCGGGCGATCGAGTCCCATGCGCCGCGTTCCGAGGCGTGGCGGGCGGGATTCGGCCTGCTGATCGGCTTCGTCTGGGTCTACCTGGAGATGCTGCGCCTGCTCTCCAAGCTGCGGCAGTAGCGCGCGGGTCCGTCGTGGGGCCGAGGCCCCGCCGACGATCAGGTCAGGGCGGGCAGGGTCAGGGCGCGCGCGTGGGGGTGTCCTCAAGCCTGGTCCTCAGCCGGAGACGTCCGGCCCCGCCGACCGCGGAGTGATCTGGATGATGCATCGCTGATCGCGGATCATCGCCGCCCGGTAGTTGTCCCAGTCGGGATGCTCACCCGCGATGTCTCGGTAATAGGCGATCAGGAGGTCCATCGCCGCCGGTAGCCGGATGACTTCGGCGGTTCCGTTGATCTGCACCCAGGGCCCGAAGAACTCATCGGGGAACACACAGATCCGTACGGTCGGATCCCGCTCGATGTGGCGGACCTTGTAGGCGGTGAGCCGGCTGCTGATCTGCAGATGCCCGTCGGTATCCACCCCGACGGTGACCGGTGACATCTGGGGCGTGCCGTCCCGGCGGGTGGTGCTGAGTACCGCCCGGTGATGATCGCGTACGAACTCCGTGGCTGCGTCGAGGTCCATGTAGTCATTGTGATGTGCCCGGTGGTCGACCCGGCGCGTCAACGGTGCGGACCGCGTCCGCGTCCCGCGCCGGGTACCCGCGCCTTACCTCGATACCTCACCGGGCGGCCGAGCCTGCGCGCTCGACGCTGCCGAGGTGCCGACGCTGCCGAGGTGCCTACGCGCGGATCGCCCGCCGCCGCAGATCGGCCTCATGGACCAGGGCCGCCGCATAGCAGTGCGGCAGGTCGTGCTCGGCCCGCAGCCAGTTGACGCGCTCCGTGAAGCGGAGCAGGCCGGGTCCGTCGTCGAGCCGATCGAGCCAGTGGTTCACGTCGTGGCCGGTTGCCTTCGGTATCCGTTCGATGAGGATCTGGTGGGTCTGGGCGGAGCGGTTCAGCGACATGCGCGCCTCCTGAGATGAAACCCGACGTCAACGGACCATGTCTGGAGGGTGCCCTATACCACAGTAGAGAGCAAGACCCGTTCCCGTCATCGTCAGGTATCCTGCCCGGATGTCCGACGAGGTCCGTGATCTCACCCGTGAGGTCGGCCTGCTGATTCACCGTCTTCGGTGCTGGTCCGGGTCATCATGGGATGTTCCGGTGGAATCCGGTGGCACCAGGGCGGAGCGGGCCGTTCGGCTGCTCGACGAACTGGCGTCGCTCGGCGAGCGGGCCGGCACGGGAGTGCCGGCCGGCGCTCGTCCACCGCGGCTGGCGCCGCACGCCCTGACCGACCAGCTCGCGGTCCTCGCCGACGATCTGGTCGCCGCGATCTCGGTGTCCGGTGCGGCGGCGCCGTCCGGTCGCGACGTCCTGGCCGCAGCCCGGGTCGCGGTGCTGGCTGCCCGCCGGGATCTGGACGGCGCGGGCTTCGGGTTCCGCCCCCGTTGAGCGTTCGCTCGGTCCGGCCCCCGCCGGTCGGTCCGATCGTCGTTCACCGCAGGTTCCACGTGCTGCGCACGGTCTCCAGAACGTGTCCCGCGGCGATCCGCGCGCCGTCGAGACTCAGGTGCACGCCGTCACGGGCCCGGGCCAGGATGGTGTTACCGTCCGTGCCGGTGAGGTAGTCGCTGTACGCGCCGTTCTTCGACAACCACGGGGTGAGGTCGAGATATCGGGCTCCGACCACCCTGGTCGTGGCGTCGAGGGTCGCCTCGTTCAGTCGGCGGAAGTAGCCGTTCAGCTGGTCCGGCCGGGCCGGCGGGAGGCTGAGCCACAGCACTCGGCGGGCCCCGTCGCCGCTCCAGATCCGCATCACGACGATGGCACGCCGTCGGTACTCGGCGGCCCACGCGTCCGATCCGGCCGGCAGGACGGTTCCGTCCGGAAGCGTGATGCCCTGGCCGTCGTTCCCGCCCATGGCGACGATCACCAGCTCCGGGTTGCGCTGCGTGATCTGCGCCCGGGCATGGGTGGCCCAGTCGAAGAAGTCGGGCCGCACCAGGCCCGTGCCGAACCGCGTCTCGGTCTGTGCCCGGATCGTGGCGGGCGCACTGTTCATGATGGTCGGACCGAGTGATTCTGTCAGCGAGTCCCCGGTGACCAGGACGCGCAGCGGATCGGCCGCGGTCGGGTGGCGCGGTGGCAGTGGGGAGCGGTGGGAACCGGCGGCGCCCGGCCCGGAGGCGCCAGGGTGATCGGGCTCGGCTTCAGCCCGGCTGGCCGCCGATGCCAGCTCGGAGAAGGTGCCGCCGGGCTTGGCGTCGTGACCGAATGCGCGCGACAACCACCGGTCCGGTTCGTCGAGGTGGACGGTCCGGGTGATCCGTTCGATCGGCCGGGCCATGCTCAGCACGAGCGTGCGGGTGAGTCCTGGGCGCATGCCCTCGCCCGCGTGCACCATCGCTGAGGCGCGGAGCACCGCCAGCAGACCCAGGGTGACGGCTACCAGCAGGAAGGCCTGCCGGGCCCGGACGACGCCGGTGGTCGTCGCGGGTGCGGTCGCCGGTGGCCCCGGTGGCTCCGGTGACCCCGGTGGCGCCGGATCTTCACGCTCAGTCATCGTCCCTCGGCTTCGTCGGCGCAGGTCACAGATGTCCCGGAATGTGATCAGGCGTTGTTGTTCGATTACCTTAAGTCAAGGCTCCGCTCTCCGCCGCTCGTATCGTCCGGCCTGGGCGGCCCCGGCCGGGGCAACGCTCCGGCTCCGGCTCCGGCACCGGGATCGGGACGGGGAGAGCAGGCGAGCGTGACTCAAAAGTGGAAGTAGATGAACGGCGCGACGTCCTGCGGGCCGACGATCGCATAAATGATCATGATGCTCAGGGTGAGCAGCGCGATCTGGGCGCCAAGGCGCAGTTGGGCGAAGGCGACCTGCGTGTGGATCCACCAGGCGCGCGGGACGGCGGCGGTGGCCAGTCCCACCCCGATGGCGGCGAGGACCGTCGGAGTGACCAGCGGCGCCGGTCCGCCCGCGGTGAACAGCCGGACGACGAGCTCGCGCGCCGTTGCCAGGTCGGGCGCTCGGAACAGGACCCAGGTGGCACACACGAAGTGGAAGACGGCCAGCCGGCCGGCCCAGGCGCGGATCGGGTTGGGGACCGCTTCGGGAAGTGAGGCCTGTGTGGCGGTGATCGTCCGGCGGCTCGCGGTGGTCGGCGTCCCCGCGGGGCTGTCGGCGGTGCTGGAGCCGGCAGCGAGACCGGGACCAGCAACGGCGCCGGATCCGCCAGGGGAAAGGACCGGTGCGGGGCTCTCCGATCCCGGCCGGGGTAGCGGCATCGCGGAGAGCCCCGCCGATTCGGCCTGTCCCGTGACTCGTGCCCATTCCGTCGCCCGGATCCGGTCCGCCCGTCGGGCACGTATCCGGCGTTCGGTCACCAGGCCACCGCCGTGCAGCGCTCCCCACAGGACGAACGTCCAGGCGGCGCCGTGCCAGAGACCACCCAGAGTCATGGTAATCATGATGTTGAGGTAGGTGCGCCGACGCCCCTTCCGGTTCCCTCCGAGCGGTAGGTAGACGTAGTCCCGGAGCCATCGGGACAGGGTCATGTGCCAGCGGCGCCAGAAGTCCTGCAGGGTGGCGGCCGCGTAGGGACGGTCGAAGTTGTCCGGGAAGCGGAAGCCGAGCAGGAGGGCGATCCCGATCGCGATGTCGGAGTACGCCGAGAAGTCACAGTAGATCTGCACGGCGTAGCCGTAGACGGCCGTGGCGATCTCCAGCGACGAGTGCTGGCCGGGCGCGTCGAAGACGGGGTCGACGAGGCGCGAGGCGATCAGGTCGGCGAGCACCACCTTCTTGACCAGGCCGCCCACGATCAGGAACACGGCCCGGGTGGCTTGGACCTGGTTCGGGTCCCGTGGCGTGGCGAGCTGGGGGATGAACTCGCGCGCACGCACGATGGGACCGGCGACCAGGTGCGGGAAGAACGCCTCGTACACGGCGAAGTCCAGCAGCGACGCGGGTGCGCTGGTGCCGCGATGGACGTCGATGACGTAGGACAGGGCCTGGAAGGTGAAGAACGAGATCCCGATCGGCAGCGCCACCTGGAGCAGGGGCAGCGCTGTGGGGAGACCGATCTCGGCCAGCGCGCGGTCCACCGACAGGGCGAAGAAGCTGTAGTACTTGAACCAGCCGAGCAGGCCGAGGTCGCAGACGATCGCGGCGATGAGGATGCGGCGGTCGCGCCAGCGGTGGATCGCGACGGCGGCGCCCTGGTTGATCAAGGTGGAGGCCACGATCAGCAGCACGAAGCGCGCGTCCGCGAAGCCGTAGAAGAAATACGACGCCCCGAGGATGAACGGCTTCCACAGCCTCGGCCGGGGCATCAGCAGCCAGGAGATCGCCAGCACCACGACAAGGAACGCCGCAAACTCGATCGTCGGAAAGATCACGTGTGTCCGTCCGGTGAGGTTGCCCAGCAGGATAATCGCTATAGGAGGTCGAGAGACTACCTAAAGTAGTTGACGGGTGGGGTGTTCGCCGCTCGACGGCCGCGCTGCCGGCATCCGCCTGGCCCTTTCGGGTGACCTCCGGCCGATTGCCGGCGGAACTCGTGCGCCGGCGCCATGGGATGGCTACCTTCCGACCATGGGCATCGTCTCGGTCAACGGCATCGACCTCGCCTACGAGATCCACGGCGACGAGGACGGGTTGCCGCTGCTCCTGATCGGCGGCCTCGGGCAGCAGCTCGTAGGCTGGCACCCGGACCTGCTGGCCGCGCTCGGCCGTC
Source organism: Frankia sp. CeTa3Moorea (assembly GCF_978021225.1). Classification (NCBI taxonomy): domain Bacteria; kingdom Bacillati; phylum Actinomycetota; class Actinomycetes; order Frankiales; family Frankiaceae; genus Frankia; species Frankia sp. CeTa3Moorea. The sequence goes on from NZ_CDXDOR010000028.1 coordinate 22,938, forward strand.
GCGGTTATCGAACTATCATCTTCGACAACCGGGACGTGGGACTGTCCACTCATCTCGACCAGCTCGGTCGGCCCGACCTGGCAGCGATCCTGAGCGGTCGCTTCGACCTCGCCCCCTACCGGCTCGAGGACCTGGCCGCGGACACAATCGGCCTGCTGACCGCCCTCGGAATCGAGTCGGCGCACCTGATGGGCAGCTCGATGGGTGGCATGATCGCCCAGATCGCGGCCCTCGGGAACCCCGAGCGGGTGCGCAGCCTCACCTCGATGATGTCCCATCCGGGTGACCACCGGGTGCAGCCGACCGCCGAGGCGATCGCGCTGTTCCTGCGGCCGGTGCCGGCCGACCTGGAGGAGTTCATCCTCGCCGGGCACGAGGCACAGGAGGTCCTGGGCTCGCCGCTGTTCGAGCCGGACGTGGCGTGGCTGCGGCGGCGGGCCGAGATCCAATGGGGCCGTCGCCCGAACCCGGTCGGGGCCATGCGCCAGATCGCCGCCGTGCTCGCGGCGCCCGACCGCACCCCCGGGCTCGCGCGGCTCCCGGTCCCCACCCTCGTCGTCCACGGTGACGCGGACCCGCTCGTCCCGGTCCTCGGTGGTCGGTTGACGGCTGCGGCGATCCCGCTCGCGGAGCTGCTGGAGATCGACGGGATGGGGCATGAGCTCCCCCGCCAGGTCTGGGGCCGCATCCTGGACAAGCTTGACGATGTCGTGCATCGCGGGGAGGCCGCGCATCGCGGGGGAGTCGATCGTCGCGGGACGCTCGCGCAGGCGAGCTGAGCGCCGACCCGCCCGGATCGTCGCGGTGGCCCGGCCGAGTCAGGTCCCGGGTTTGATGACCATGGAAGCAATGATCAGTACCCAGCAGGCGGTGCTCACGGCGACACCCCCCATGATTGGAAGGGTACGCCGATGCGTGTCACCGCCCGCGTCGATCTCCTTGACGGCGTGGGCGAGCCCGGGCGCGATTATGCCCAGCGAGATCCCGGTGGCCACCACCCACAGCACGAGGGCACCCGACAGCCAGGGGTCGCCCAGCGACCGCACGCTGCCGAATGATCCCTGATTCACCAGCCCGAGGCCCGTCACGACGATGAGCAGTGAGGCGAGCGCGAGGGCCCGGATCATCCGCACGCACAGGCGCAGGATCGGCAGGGCGCCGGCCCCCAACCGCAGCAGGCGCGGGGTGACCACGGTGATCAGTGTCAGTGGACCGATGACGAAGACCCCGACGACGACGTGCACGGTCAGGAGGAGCCCGAAGCTGCCCGAATGCGGCATGCACAGAAGGTATCGATCGTCGTCAGCCGGCGATATCCCGGGGGACGGCGATATCCCGGGGACGGCGATATCCCGGGGGACGGCGATCCGCTAGAGCCGGTAGGACTGATAGTAGAGTGACTTCACCACGTCGCCGAAGTGAGTTCCGTATAGTTTGTCGTTGACTCCGGCATAGGCGTAGCTGATCACCCCGTTGACCCAGCCGTGCCCGGAACCGAGCCGGCCGAGGCCGGTGAGCAGTGGCCCGCCGCTGGCGCCGGCCGTCATGCGGCAGGCGACGCCGATCGACGGGCTGCCGTAGGGGTCGCCGAAGCCGGGGCCGGCGCAGTAGACGAGCTGGCTGCCGTCGTAGGGGGGCAGCCGCGGGTAGCCGAAGGTGTACTGCGGATACGTCCCCGGAAGATCGAAGGCGATGCCTTGGGACCCGACCGTGTCCTCGAGATGACGGCCGCGGGACGGGGACGGGTTGAACAGGGCGAAGCCGGTGTCGACGTCGAAGTCGCCCCGATGGGCCCAACCGGACGTCACGGTGAGCCGGCGGGCGGTCCAGATGCCGTAGGGCATCGCGCCGTTGTCGAACCCGGGGATGAAGATGACGTTCCGCGCGAACTGTTCCCCGGTACCGCCGTGCACGCAGTGCCCCGCGGTGACCACGAGGTCACGACTGGGGCTGGACACGACGCTCGCGGAGCAGGCGTAGTCACCGCCGCCGATGGTGGCGAACAACCGGCCGGTGGTCGTGGTCACCAGCCCGCCCCGGGTGTAGGGCATTCCGGCGCTCGGGGGCGGGGGAGCGCCGCTCGCGGCCGTTTCGGAGCCGCCGACGGCAGGCGGGGCCGGCCCGGGACTGAGGGGGGCGGCATCGGCATGGTCGTTCGTGCGGGCCCCGAAGGCTCGGGCCCGCCGCTCCGCGCTCCAGTACCGTTCGACCTCGCGCTGCTCGGCGAGGGTCACCGCCCCCGGCGCCGAGAGGAGCTGTCCCGCGGTGGATCCCGGGTACGTGGCGGCGATCGGCGCGCCCCCTCGCCCGGTGGCCGACGCCGCCTGGGCGGGGCTGGCCGGAAGGGCCGCGGGTGCCAGCGCGACGCCCGCCGTCAGCAGGATCGCGACGGCGAGCCTCGATCGCGCGGGCGGGCGTGGGCGGGCTCGGGTGGCGCCGGGTACATCCGTCGGCGGGAGTGGTCGGAGGCGTGCCGCGCCCGCCCGCCCCTCGCACTCCTGGTCTGCACTCCGTGACGTCACGACAGCGCAGAGTAGCAGTACTGTCGCCTTCTGCGGCGGCTCGCGGGCGTTGTGGGACGGGTGGGTCGGCGGGCAACACCTCCCGGCCTCGTCGACCCATCTCCATGGGTCGGCTGGAGAGGACTGTAGGCGTAAGACAGCTAGGTGGTAGATAGTCCGAAAAAGACAGTACCTATCAACCCGTATCATTCAAGTCATATCATTGAGACCATGGCTGGAATCGCGCTGACGCCGGTGTCGTATCTGGTCCTGGGGGAGGTAGCGCGGCGTGGCAGTGCCACTCCGTACGAGCTCAAGGTCGCGGTTGCCGGCTCGATCGGTAACTTCTGGTCGTTTCCGCACGCCCAGCTCTACAAGGAGCCGCCCCGCCTTGCCGCGGCCGGACTCCTTTCTGAGGAACGGGAGGAGTCCGGCCGCAGGCGGCGGATCTTTCGCCTGACCGGCGCCGGCCGGAGCAGGTTGGCCGGGTGGCTCGCCGTCCCGGAGGCCGGGCGCACCGAGCTGCGCGATTCCGGTCTGCTCAAGCTGGCATTCGCCGATCTGGGCCGGCCGGGTGATGTCAGCCGGCTCGCGCGGGCCCAGGCGGCGGCGCATCGCGCTCACCTGGAGGTGTACCGCTCCCTGACCGCGCTGCCCGCGGGCGCCCTGGCCTGGTCGCTGCGCCGGGCCCTCGATCTCGGGCTCGGCTACGAGGAGCTCGCGGTCGAGTTCTGGGAACGCCTCGCCGCCGAGCCGGGCGGGGCGGCGCGGCGGTCAGCGGACGGTGCGGTGCCTGCCCCGGGCCCGCAGGTAGTCCCGGATGACGTAGTTGCCGAGGGCGGCGGGATCGGGTGAGAGAACCCGCCCGCCGTTGCGTCTGGCCATCTCCTCGACGAACTGCACCAGCCGTGGCTCGTCGTCGAGCATGAACACATTGACGGTCACGCCGCGCCGGGTGAGCCGGTCGACCTCGGCCAGGGTCAGCTCCAGGGTCTCGGGCATCGGCGGCCAGGAGAACGAGGGAGTCCCGTCGCGCAGCAGGTGCGCGGTGGGCTCACCGTCGGTGACTACCATGATGACCGGCTCCGCCTGCGGGTAGCGGCTCAGCAGCCGGCCCGCGATGAGCAGGGCGTGCTGCAGGTTCGTGCCCTGCACCATCTCGGAGTCGAGTCCGGCGAGCTCGACCGGCCGCAGCTCCCGGGCGTAGTCCGAGAAGCCGACAATGTGGATCTTGTCTTGCGGGAACGACGTGCTGACGAGCGTGTGCAGCGCGAGTGCCGTCGACTTCGCGATGCCCCAGGTGCCTCGCAGCGCCATCGAGTAGGACAGGTCGACGAGCAGGCACACCGCTGCCGTGGCGCGGCGCTCCGTCTCGGCGACCTCGAAGTCGGCCACCGCCAGGCGGATCGGGTGGCCCCGGCCGGGCGGACCGCCGCGCAGCACCGCGTTGCGGACTGTGCGGACGACGTCGATCGGCTGGGTGTCGCCGAACTGCCAGGCCCGGGAGGTGCCCAGCAGATCCCCGGCGGAACCCGCGTCGGTCACACTGTGATCCCCGCGGCCTCGGGCGGAGACCTGCCGGAAGATCCGGGCCAGCGCGGCCTGCCCGATCCGGCGCACCGCCCGTGGGGTGAGCTCGAGGCTCCCGGCCCGGCGGGTGAGGAATCCCTGCCGTTCCAGCTCCCGTTCGATCTCCTGCAGCCCCCGCAGATCGTCGACGGCGGACCGGCCCAGCGCCCGGGCCACCGCCTCGGGGTCGACGTCCTCCAGGGATGCCCCGGCGTAGTCCTGCCCCAGCGCGGCGGCCAGTTCGTCCAGCTCCGCGAGCTCCTCCAGCGCGGTGGTGGCGTCGCCGAGGCCGAGCGGTTCCTCGCCGGTCAGGCCGTCGCCCAACCGGCCGGCCCGCCCCCGCACCCGTCCACCCCAGTTGAGGTCCGGTCGGGACGCGCGCAGCGCCTGCGCCAGTCGTGACATCTCTGCGGCGAGCCCCAGGTCCTCCATCGCCGTGGACATCAGGTCGGCGAGTTCGGAGCGCTGCTGCGGGGTGAGCCCGGCCAGTAACCGCGCGGCGGCGGCGGCCCGGCGGGCCAGCGCGTCGACCAGTTCCTCCAGCGAGCCGGGGTTCTCCGGGAAGAAGTCGCCGAACTCTCGCATGAACCGGGCGAACGCCTCGTCGGTGTCCTCACCACGGGCGTCCGCCTCCAGCAGGGCGTTGAGCGCGGCGACCATCTCCCGGATCCGGGCGAAGTCTTCGGGCGCGGCCCCTTCCAGGGCCTGCTTCATTCCCTTGAACTGGGAATCGAGGACCTCGCGACGCAGCAGCTCGGAGATCTTCTCGTACGTCTCGCGGGCCGGCGGGGACCGCCAGTCGTACTCGGCGAGCGAGCGCACCGCACGGGCGGGGTCCGCGGGCAGCGCGTCCAGCTCGGCCTCGCGCAGCCGGGCGTCGTCGGAGGGGTCGGGGAACAGCGCCGCCCGTTCCTGGCCCACGGCGGTGTCGAGCAGCCGGCGGACCTCCTGGAGCGTCCCGTCCATCCGGCCGCGGGACCGGGCCTCCCGCCGGTGCCGCTCGACGGCCCGGCGCATGTCGTCCAGACCACGCCGGCCCGGCATGCCCCGGCGCAGCAGCGACTCCAGCGCCTCCCGCGGGGTGCGTCCCTCCAGAATCTGGCGGGACATCTCATCCAGGGCGTCGGACGCGGTGAAGGGGGAGGCGAGTGGATCGGGTCCGCCGTCCCACGGGCCATAACGGAATGTTCCGGAACTCACTGTTCCTCCTGGAAGCTTCCGTGCGAGGTCAGGTGCCGCCGGGTCAGGTGCCGTAGACGGTCCGTCCGGGAAGCTCTTCCTTGGCCAGCCGACGGTTGAGGTGCAGTCCCTCCATCGCCAGCTCCAGTGCGGCCGCCGCGAGCCCCGGCGACTCCGCCCCGTCCACGCCGAGCCTGGTCAGGATCGCCGCGAGCCCGGGCACCGGCCCGACCCGGCGCAGCAGCTCGGCCGCCGCTACCAGGTCGCCGGTCTCGACCGGGCCAGCCGCGTCGAAGCGGGCCTGCAGGCCGGTGAGGTCCGCGCCGGCCAGTCTCGCCCGGAACGTCTCGGCCACCGCGCGGCGCAGCAGCAGCGCGAGGACCTCGTCCTCCCGGTCCTCCTCCAGCTGGTCGAACTCGATCTTGCCGCGTACTGCCGGGACGATCGCGGCGAGGTCGACCACCCGTGCGGTGGGCGTCTCCTCGCCGGTCAGCGCCGCGCGGCGGACCGCCGAGGCCGCCACCGTCTCGGCCGCGGCCACCGACAGCCGGGCCGATACCCCCGAGTGCTGGTCGACCTGGGGGGCGTCGCGCACCAGCCGGGTGAACCGGGCCACGATCTCCACTAGGTGATCGGGTATTTCCGGCGCGCCGAGCGGGGACCCCGCCCAGGACATCACCGCCTCCTGGCGGATCAGCGCCAGTTCGTCGGTGAGGTGCAGCGGGTAGTGGGTGCGGACCTCGGCGCCGAACCGGTCCTTGAGCGGCGTGATGATCCGCCCTCGGTTGGTGTAGTCCTCGGGGTTGGCCGAAGCGACCAGCAGCAGGTCCAGCGGCAGCCGGAGCAGGTAGCCGCGGACCTGGATGTCCCGCTCCTCCAGCACGTTGAGCAGCGCGACCTGGATCCGTTCGGCGAGGTCGGGCAGCTCGTTGACGCTGAAGATCCCGCGGTTGGTGCGCGGCACCAGCCCGTAGTGGACCGTCTCGGGATCGCCGAGCGTGCGGCCCTCGGCGACCTTCACCGGGTCGACGTCGCCGATGAGGTCGCCGACGCTTGTGTCCGGGGTCGCGAGCTTCTCGCTGAACCGCTCGCCGCGGTGCCGCCAGACCACCGGCAGCGCGTCACCGAGATCGGCCGCCAGCGCGCGGCATCGGCCGCAGACCGGCGCGTAGGGGTGGTCGTTGATCTCACAGCCGGCGACGGCCGGCGACCACTCGTCGAGCAGGCTCACCAGAGTGCGGATGAGCCGGGTCTTGCCCTGCCCGCGCTCGCCGAGGAAGACGATGTCGTGGCCGGCCAGGATGGCCCGCTCGACCTGGGGAAGGACGGTCTCGCCGAAACCGACGATGCCCGGGAACCGGGGGCCGTCGCCCCGCATCAGGGCGACGAGGTTGTCGCGCAGCTCCGTCCGCACCGGGCGGTGCGCGTGCCCGCTGCGGCGCAGCTCACCCAGGGTGGTGAGCCGCGAGGCGGCGGCCGTCGGCGGGTGGGCCGGAGATGCCACGGTCGGTGGAACGGTCGGTGGCATGGAATGACTGGGCTGTGCCGGCAGATCCTCCACCCGTCGACGGTACGCCGATGCCGCCACCCGTGCAGCCGGGTCGGCAGTCGTCCGCTGCTGGCGTAGTCAGCCCGAGTAGGGCGACACCGAGACGATCTCGACCTTGGCCGAACGGCCGTTGGGCAGCGTGTAGGAGACGGTCTCGCCCGCCTTGCGCCCGGTCACCGCGCCGCCCAGCGGGGACGCCGGGGAGAAGACCTCGATGGGCGTGCTGTGGTCCTCACGCGAGCCGATGAGGAACTTCTCCGTCTCCCGTTCGCCGGGGAAGCGCACCTCGACGACGGTGCCGGGGCCGGCCTCGCCGGTCGCCGCGGGTGCCTCGCCGACCTGGGCGTCGCGCAGCAGGTCCGTGAGCTGGCGAATCCGGGCCTCCTGCTTGCCCTGCTCCTCCTTGGCCGCGTGGTAGCCGCCGTTTTCCTTGAGGTCGCCCTCCTCGCGGGCAGCTTCAATTTTGGTCGCGATCTCCGTACGCCACGGGCCGGTCAGGTAGTCGAGCTCGGAGCGGAGCCGGTCGTATGCCTCCTGGGTGAGCCAAGTCTGCTGCGTCACGCGGGTCACGCTCCTCGGTGAACATCAAAAGGACCATCATACCAAAATGAATCAAGGAAGATGTCGGGCTTGGTGGCTCCGGCGGCGTCTGGACCGCCTGGAAGCCCCGGACCGGCGGGTCAGCCCTTACGGGTGATCCGACAGCCCTTGCCTTCGACCTCGACCACGAATGCTTCACGCAGGGGTGGGAGGACGACGGGACCGGCCGTCGTCCATCGGCCCTTCGGGCCGGGCCGACGACGATGTCGGTGCGCCGGTCGACGGCAGGCCTGCCGTCGAAGCATGCCCTGCCGTCGAAGCATGCCCTGCCGTCGAAGCATGCCCTGCCGTCGAAGCATGCGCGGACGGTGCATTGTGCCACGGCGTTGGGTGACTTTTCTAGACCGAACGCGGGGCGGGCCCCGGCGGTTCCCCGGGCGAGCTCGGACCACTCGGGCCAGTGAGCTCGGAACAACGCCGGGGCATCAGGAACGCCGGGGCATCAGGAACAATGGGCCGCATGCCTGCGGTCCACGATCGGCATGGCCTGCGCTTGATGGCCATCCACGCCCACCCCGATGACGAGTCCAGCAAGGGCGCCGCCACCATGGCACGTTACGCCAGCGAGGGCGCCGACGTGCTCGTGGTCACGTGTACCGGGGGAGAGGAGGGCAGCATTCTCAATCCCGCGATGGACCAGCCGGGTGTCGCCGCCCGGATGGCGGAGATCCGCAGGCAGGAGATGGAGGCTGCCCGGCTCATCCTCGGGGTCCGCCAAGAGTGGCTCGGCTTCGTCGACTCCGGGCTTCCTGAGGGCGATCCGCCGCCGCCCGTTCCGGACGGGCGGTTCGCCACCATCGCGCTCGACGAGGCGGCCCGTCCGCTGGTCCGGTTGATCCGTCAGTTCCGGCCGCAGGTCATCACGACCTACGATGAGTCGGGCGGATATCCGCATCCCGACCACATCATGACCCATCGGGTCAGTGTGGAGGCGTTCGAGGCGGCCGGTGATCCCGACCGTTATCCCGAGGTCGGTGCCGACGCCGGCCTCGAACCCTGGCAGCCGCTCAAGCTCTACTACCACCTCACCTTCCACAAGGAGCGCATCCTGGCTCTCCACGAGGAGATGATGGCCCGCGGTCTGGAGTCCCCCTATGCCGAGCGGCTGGCCGAGTGGGTCGACCGCGCCGAGGACACCGGTCGGCTCACCACCCAGGTGGAGTGCGCGGACTGGTTCGAGACCCGCGACCGGGCGCTGATCGCCCACGCCACCCAGGTCGACCCCACCGGATGGTGGTTCCGGATACCCCTGGAGGCGCAGCGGGACGCTTGGCCGACGGAAGACTACCAGCTGGCCCGTTCTCTCATCGAGGTCGGCATGCTGCCCGAAGACGATCTGTTCAACGGTGTGTGACTTTCCGGTGATGTGACCTTTCGCACGGCATGTGACTTTTTGAACAGTATGTGATCTATTCAACGGTGCGTGGCCGCGGAGGCGGAGGGCTCGCACGGCAGGGCGTAGGGTCGGAACTGGCGCCCGTCGTGGAGTGTCCCCGTGGCGGGCGGTGACAGCAGGTGTGGCGGACACCAGAGGACACCAGGTGTGAGGACGTGGCCGTGAACGAGGTCTTCGCCGCTTCCGTGCTGGTCGAGAGGAAGATCGACGCCGGAGCCGTCGGGTTCCTCGTTGTCCTGGCACTGATCGTGGCATCCAGTGTGATCTTCTTCTTCCTCTCGAAGAGCCTGCGCCGGATGCGGTCGAACGTCGCCAGCGGCGAGTTCGCCGGCGGCGACTCTGATCCGAACGCGATACGCCGGCTGGACGGTGGAGACGGGCGCCGTGGCGGGCGCGGTTCCGCCGCCTTGCCCGGGGGAGATGCGCCGGTTATCGACGGGGAGGTCGTCGAGGAGACCCCCGGCACCCCCGGCACCCCCGGCGCCGGTAGCCCGGCGGGCCCGGCGGGTGGCGGCAAGCAGCTGGACCTGCCGACCCAGCCCGGACCCCCCGCGGGCTCCGCGGGGAGCGATCGGTAGGCGGCTGCCGCAGACCCCGGTTAGGCGGGGGAGGTGGCGATATTCACGATCCGACCGGGCACGACGATGATCTTCTTGATCGTCTGACCGTCGGTCTGCCGGGCGAACTCGGGATGCGCGGCGAGCAGATCGCGAACCGTCTGCTCCGCCGAGCCGTCCGGAACCTCGAGGGTGAACCGGACCTTCCCGTTCACCTGGACCGGGATCGTCCTGACCGACTCGGCGGCCAGCGCCGGATCCCCGATCGGGAAGACGACCGTGCTGACCGACTCCTCGTGACCGAGGCGGGACCACAGTTCCTCGGCGATGTGCGGGGCCAGCGGGGCCGCCATCAGGGTGAGCGGCTCGGCGAGCGCGCGGGGGGTGGGGGACTTCCCGTAGCTTTTGCTGACGAAGTTGGTCAGTTCGATGAGCCGGGCGACCGCGGTGTTGAACCGCAGCCCCGCGTATTCGGCGGTGACCGTGAGGATCGTCCGGTGCAGGACGCGAAGAGCCTCGTCGTCCAACGGCTCGTCGACGACGGCGGCCGCCCCGGTGGTCTCGTCGACGACGGTGCGCCACAGCCGCTGGAGGAACCGGTGCGAACCGACGATGTCGTCGGTGTGCCATGGCCGGTCGGCGTCGAGCGGGCCCATTGCCATCTCGTAGACGCGCAGCGTGTCGGCGCCGAACCGGTCGTACATCTCGTCCGGGCTGACGCTGTTCTTCAGGCTCTTGCCCATCTTGCCCGAGCGTCGGTTGACCGGGGCGCCCCGGAAGAGGAACCGGCCGTCGGGGGTCGCCGTCACCTCGGCCGCCGGGACGTACATGCCCCGGGCGTCGGTGAAGGCATCCGCCTGGATATAGCCCTGGTTGAACAGCCGCTTGAACGGCTCCTTGGTCGAGACGTGGCCCAGGTCGTAGAGCACCTTGTGCCAGAACCGGGCGTAGAGCAGGTGCAGCACGGCGTGCTCGACGCCGCCGACGTACAGATCGACGCCGCCGTCGCCGGGAACCGCGCCCGGCCCGGCCATCCAGTAGCGCTCGACGATCGGGTCGACGAAGCGCTCGGTGTTGGTCGGGTCCAGGTAGCGCAGGTAGTACCAACACGAACCGGCCCACTGCGGCATGGTGTTCGTCTCACGCCGGTACTGCTTCGGCCCGTCGCCGAGATCCAGGGTGACCGTCACCCAGTCGGCCACCCGGGCCAGGGGGGGCACCGGGTCGCTCGCGTCGTCCTCGGCCATCGCCGTGGGCCGGAAGTCGGTCATCTCCGGCAGCTCGATCGGCAGCAGCTCGTCGGGAACCGCGTGGGGGAGCCCGTCGGCGTCGAAGACGATCGGGAACGGCTCGCCCCAGTACCGCTGGCGGGAGAACAGCCAGTCCCGCAGCCGGTACGACCGCGCCGACCTGCCGGCGCCGATCTCCTCCAGCCAGTGAACCGTGGCCTTGATCGCCTCGCTCTTCGACAGGCCGACCAGCACCGGGGCGCCGGCCGGACCGGGCCGATACTCGCCCGCACCACTGAACGCCTCGGGCCACTGCGCCGATGGAGTCGCGGGTACTACCCCGTGCGTGGCGTACCAGTCCGCGTCCGGCTCCAGCACGGCGGGGATCGGCAGGTCGAACGCGCGGGCGAAGGAGAAGTCCCGGCTGTCGTGTGCCGGCACCGCCATGATCGCCCCGGTGCCGTAGCCCAGCAACACATAGTCGGCCAGGAAGACCGGGATGACCCCGCCACCGACCGGGTTGCGCACGTACGAGCCGGTGAACACGCCGGTGCGGTCGATGACCTCCTCGCCGCGCTGCCGGTCGCTGCGGTGGGCCGCGAACTCCCGGTAGGCGTCGACGGCGGCTCGCGGGGTCCACGCCGGATCGGCGCCCGCCTCCGGCCCGGCGGTGCCTGCATCCGACCCGGCGGCGCCCGCCGGTTCCGTGCCGCCGCCCCGCCGTCCCGCCGGGAAGCGCCAGCTCACCGGGGTGCCCGTCGGCCAGGTGTCGGCGATCAGCGTGTCGACCAGGGGATGTTCGGGCGCAAGCACCAGGAAGGTGGCCCCCGCCAGGGTGTCCGGGCGGGTGGTATAGACCTCGATGCGCCGGGCGGTCGATGAGCCGGACGGATCGGACGGATCGGAGGGATCGGAGGGATTGAACAGATCGAACGGACTGGACGCACCTGTCCCCTCGCCGGGGGCGACGACGGTGAACTCGACGCTGGCGCCCTCGCTCGGACCGATCCAGTTGCGCTGCATCTGCTTGATCGAGTCCGGCCAGTCGACCAGGTCGAGGTCGGAGATCAGCCGCTCGGCGTAGGCGGTGATCCGCAGGACCCACTGCTTCAGCGGCCGGCGGAACACCGGGTAGTTCCCGATGTCGCTGCGGCCGTCGGCGGTGACCTCCTCGTTCGCCAGCACGGTGCCCAGCCCCGGGCACCAGTTGACCAGCTGTTCGGAGATGTAGGCCAGGCGGTGCGCGTCGACGGCCTTCCGGCGGGACACTTCGTCGAGCTCGGCCCACGCCAGCCCGGCCGGGTTCGCCGCCCGGACCGCGTCAACCGACACGGCCGTGTTCCCCCCGGCGGGGCCGGCTACCGGCGCCCGGGTGCCCGCGGCGAACTCCTCGATCAGCTCGGCGATCGGCCGGGCCCGGTCGGCCTGCGGGTCGTACCAGCTGTTGAAGATCTGCTGGAAGATCCACTGCGTCCAGCGGTAGTAGCCCACGCCGGTCGTCGCGATCTCGCGGCGGGTGTCGTGGCCCAGCCCCAGCCGGGAGAGCTGGCGGCGCATGTTGGCGATGTTGGTATTGGTGGTGTCGCGGGGATGCTGGCCCGTGTTGATCGCGTACTGCTCGGCGGGCAGGCCGAAGGAGTCGTATCCGAACGGATGCAGCACGTGCCGGCCGGACATCCGCAGGTAGCGGGCGAACACGTCGGTACCGATGTACCCCAGCGGGTGCCCGACGTGCAGCCCCGAGCCGCTCGGATAGGGGAACATGTCCATGATGTAGAACGGCTCCCGGCCGGCGACCTTCTCGAAGCCCGCCGAGAGCGGCCCGACCGGGTTCGGCGAGTTGAACGTGCCCTCGTCGGCCCACCGGTGCTGCCAGCGCCGCTCGATGTCGGCGGCGAGCCGGGCGTCGTACCGGAAGCTCGGCTCGCCGCCCCCGGTCCCGGTGGGGGCGCCGCCCGCGGTGCCCGCGGCTGCCGGGGTGGTCCCGCCGGACGCGTCGGTCGGTGCCACCGTGGTGTCCGCGGCGCCGGTCCGGGCGCCGGGCTCGGCCGTCTCACTCATCGCTCGTGCCATCCAAACTCGTTGGTACGTCGACCCTCTCACCGCTCTCGCGGCGGGAACGGCGGCCTGGCGGACGGCGGTCGAGCGAGTGGACGGCGGGGATCGTGCGGTCCCACGAGCCTATCCGCCGGGTACGCCGGCGCGGCGGGCCGGTCGAGGAAGCGCGCCGATCACGTCGGCGCGGCGTGGAGATGAGGGCGGACTACCTGGGCGCGCCTTTGGTTGCATATCCAGAGGCCTACGGGGTTCCGCGGGCCTGGCGGACACAGATCATGAGGAGTTCGGGTGCCTAACAAGCTCGCGGAGCAGACGTCTCCGTACCTGCTGCAGCACGCGGACAACCCGGTCGACTGGTGGCCCTGGAGCCCGGCGGCCTTCGCGGAGGCGGCCCGGCGGGGGGTGCCGGTGCTGCTCTCGGTGGGCTACGCATCCTGCCACTGGTGCCATGTCATGGCGCACGAGTCGTTCGAGGACGCCGTGACCGCCGAGTACATGAACGACCACTTCGTCAACATCAAGGTGGATCGGGAGGAGCGGCCCGACGTCGACTCCGTCTACATGGATGTCACCGTCGCCCTGACCGGGCACGGCGGCTGGCCGATGACGGTGTTCCTCACCCCTACCGCCGAGCCGTTCTTCGCCGGCACCTACTTCCCGCCGCGTCCCCGGCCCGGCATGGGGTCGTTCCGCCAGGTCCTGGCGGCGGTCACCGAGGCCTGGCAGACCCGGCGGGAAGAGATCGAGGAGTCGGGGGCGGACATCGCCCGCCGGCTCGCCGAGGCGGCGATGCGCGGTCCGGCGTCCGGTCCCGCCGCCGAGATCACCCCGGCTCTGCTCGACACCGCCGTGGCGGGGCTGTCGGCCCGCTTCGATGCCCGTCACGGTGGATTCGGCGGTGCGCCGAAGTTCCCGCCGTCCATGGTCGCCGAGATGCTGCTGCGGCACTCCGCCCGCACGGGGGACGCGCGCAGCCTGGAGATGGTCGCGGTGACCTGCGAACGGATGGCGCGTGGGGGCATCTACGACCAGCTCGCCGGGGGGTTCGCCCGGTACAGCGTCGATGCGACGTGGACGGTCCCGCACTTCGAGAAGATGCTGTACGACAACGCGCAGCTGCTGCGGGTCTATCTGCACCTGTGGCGGGCCACCGGGTCGGCGCTGGCCGAACGGGTGGCCCGGGAGACGGCCGCCTTCCTGCTCGCGGATCTGCGCACCCCCCAGGGGGGGTTCGCCTCGGCGCTCGACGCGGATGCGGTTCCCGCGAGCGCCGTTCCCGCGAGCGCCGCCCCGGCGGGAGCGCACCCCGAGGAGGGGGCCAGCTACGCCTGGGCACCCGCCCAGCTCGTCGCCGTCCTCGGGCCGGAAGACGGCCGGTGGGCCGCCGACGTCTTCGGCGTCACCGAGCAGGGCAGTTTCGAACGTGGTATGTCGGTGCTGCGCCTGCCGGCGGACCCGGGCGACCCGGCGAGGTTCGCGGCGGTCCGCGCGGCCCTGGCCGCGGCACGGGCAACCCGGCCGCAGCCGGCTCGCGACGACAAGGTGGTGGCCGCCTGGAACGGCCTGGCCATCGCGGCGCTGGCCGAGGCCGGCGCGTTGTTCGACGAGCCGGGCTGGGTGCGGGCCGCCGAACAGGCCGCCGTCCTGCTCCGGGACGTGCATCTCGTCGACGGACGCCTGCGCCGGACGAGCCGGGACGGCCGGGTCGGCGTGAACGCCGGGGTACTGGAGGACTACGGCGACGTCGCCGAGGGGCTGCTCACCCTGCACCAGGTCACCGGCGATCCGGCGTGGCTCGCGCTCGCCGGGACGCTGCTGGACACCGTCCGTGACCGGTTCGCGGCTCCTGACGGGGGGTTCTTCGATACCGCGGACGACGCGGAGGTGCTGTTGCGCCGGCCGCGGGACGACTCGGACTCGGCGACCCCGTCGGGCCAGGCTGCTGTCGCCGGCGCCCTGGTCAGCTACGCGGCGTTGACCGGTTCCACCGAACACCGGTCGGCCGCCGAGACGACGGTGGCGCGCGTCGCTCCGCTGCTGGCCCGGGATGCCCGGTTCGCCGGTTGGGCCGGTGCGGTCGCCGAGGCGCTGCTGGCCGGGCCGGCCGAGGTCGCGGTCGTGGGCAGCCCGGCGCTGGAACGGCTCGCCCGCCTCGGCACGGCGCCTGGTGCGGTCGTGGTGACCAGCGGACCGCTGACCGTCGGCCGGGACACGGCCGGGGTGTACGTGTGCCGGGACTTCGTCTGTGAGCTGCCGGCCCGAACCGCCGCCGAGGTGCGCCGCCAACTCGGGGTGAAGGTGGCCACCTGACCGTCCCCGCTTCTTTCACTGGTGATGCGGTAAGCATGTTGTACTGGCGATGCAGTAAGACTGGTGATGCAGTAAGCATGTAATCGTCACGAGGGGTTCTTCGGATCCGCTCCGGGGGGCCAGATCGGGCCTCCGGGTCCGGATCGGCCGGCAGGCCGGGCCCGCGCGCGGGCCCCGACGCGGGTGCCGATCGGAGATCGAGGAGACACGTCATGTCCGGTCCGCGTGGACGGGGGTACGGCAGGCCGGGGGATCGGGCGGAGGTGGTTCCGGCGGACGACGCCGCAGCCTGGTTCGCCGAGCACATCCCGGCCGGGTGGTTCGCCGGGATGCCCACGGTGGTCGTGGACCGGGACGAGATTACGGTCATCGGGGTACTCGCGGCCGGCGGCGCCGCGCCCGGAGGAGGGCCGTCGGCGACGGGGGCCCGGATCCGGCGGTTCCGGGAGCAGACCCGCGAGGAACGGATCGCCATCGCCACGAAGGCCGAACATCGGTACAACCGCAAGGTGGCGTGGGGCGCGACCCTTGGTGACACCACCGAGCTGTTCACCGCACTGTCCGTGCCGGTGATGACCCGGCTGCGCCAGCCGGAACGCCAGGTGCTCGACACCCTCGTCGACTCGGGGGTGGCGCGCAGCCGCAGCGAGGCCCTCGCCTGGTGCGTACGTCTGGTGGGCGAGAACGCCGACAGCTGGCTGTGCCAGCTCCGGGAGGCCATGGAACAGGTGGAGAAGATCCGCTCGGTGGGCCCTCGGCTGTAGTCGCC
>NZ_CDXDOR010000028.1:38904-45112 GCF_978021225.1 Frankia sp. CeTa3Moorea
GCCGTGTGGGGGAAGGCTGTTAGTAGATGGCGAAGAGCAGCGCGATGTAGTGGCAGGTCGCGGCGACGAGGGTGAAGGCATGGAACACCTCGTGGTAGCCGAAGATCGTGGGTACCGGGTCCGGTCGCCGGCAGGCGTAGACGACGGCGCCGAGGCTGTAGCAGACCCCCCCCACGAGCAGAAGGACCATCGAGGCGATCCCGGCCCGGTGGGCGAGCTCCGGGATCACGAAGACGGCCACCCAGCCGAGCGCGATGTAGAGCGGCACGGTCAGGTACCGCGGCGAGTGCAGCCACAGCATCCGAATGGCGACGCCGAGTCCTGCCCCTCCCCACACCACCGCCAGGACCACCCGAGCGGTCGTCGGCGGCATCGCAATCAGGGCGAAAGGGGTGTAAGTGCCGGCGATGAAAACAAAGATCATTGAATGGTCGAGGCGTTTCATGCGCGCCCGGGCGCGTGATGTCGACCACATCGTCCGGTGGTAGAGGGCGCTCGTTCCGAAGAGGGCCGCAATACTCAGGGCGTAAACTGCGATACCGAGCCGGGCACGCAGCGTGGTAGCCAGCGCCACCGCAATGATGCCTAGTGTCAGGCTGATCGGGAACGCGCCGGCATGTAGCCATCCCCGCATGCGCGGTCGCACCAGGTCACGCGGGTGCGAGGCGATGTCCGTCTGCGGAGGCCCGGCCGGCTGCTGTACGAGGGAAGCCACGCCGAGAACGATAACCCGAGGGTCGGTGCCGTCACGAAGCGGAGCCGGATGGCAGCAGTCGGTCCGTACCGGTGCGTGATGGATCCGACGCTTCTGCGCACTCGCTATCGCGCGACTGCGGACGGAACGCGCGGTACAGTCTAATGATCCTGAACGTGGCCTCGAACTCCCCCTATATTGTGGGTTTTGTCTGAACGTCCACGAGTACGTTCGAGTTCTCAAGTGGGCACCTGCATACGGTGAAGAGAGCGCGGCAGGTTCGACTCGACCGGAGGTGTGAGCTGTGACAACCGCGGCACAGGTTTCGGGGCTGGACGTGGCCCCCACGAGGCACGCCAGGCTAGTTGCCTGGGTGCGCGAGATTGCCGAACTCACTCAGCCGGACCGGGTTGAGTGGTGCGATGGATCAGACGCGGAGTTCGATCGGCTGACCTCCCTTCTGATCGAGCAGGGGACCCTGGTCCGGCTGAATGACGAGAAACGTCCGAACAGCTTTTACGCCGCCTCGGACCCGGGCGACGTGGCCCGCGTGGAGGACCGTACCTATATCTGCTCTGAGCAGGCGGAGGACGCCGGCCCGACCAACAACTGGCTCGACCCTGCTGAGATGCGGGCCACGCTCCGAGGCCTGTTCGCAGGGTGCATGCGGGGTCGGACGATGTACGTCGTCCCGTTCTGCATGGGCCCGCTCGGCTCGCGCATCTCGGCCCTCGGTGTCGAAATCACCGACTCGCCCTACGTCGTCATCTCCATGCGGACGATGACCCGGATGGGAACGCCCGCCCTCGAGCAGCTCGGAACGGACGGTTTCTTTGTCCCGGCCGTCCATTCCCTGGGCGCTCCGCTGGAAGCCGGCCAGGCCGATGTCCCGTGGCCGTGCAATACGACGAAGTACATCACCCATTTCCCGGAAACCCGGGAGATCTGGTCCTACGGCTCAGGTTACGGCGGAAACGCACTACTTGGCAAGAAGTGCTATGCGTTGCGTATTGCGTCGGTCATGGCCCGCGACGAGGGCTGGCTCGCCGAGCACATGCTCATCCTCAAACTGACGTCTCCCGCTGGCAAGGTCCACTACATTGCCGCCGCATTTCCGTCGGCTTGTGGAAAGACCAATCTGGCGATGCTCATCCCAACCCTGCCGGGCTGGCAGGCGGAGACCGTCGGTGACGACATCGCCTGGATGCGCTTCGGTGAGGACGGCCGGCTGTACGCGGTCAACCCGGAGGCCGGGTTCTTCGGGGTCGCCCCGGGGACCGGCGAGCAGACCAACCCCAACGCGGTCAGGACCCTCTGGGGCAACGTCGTCTACACCAACGTGGCCAGGACCGATGACGGTGACGTCTGGTGGGAGGGGCTGACCAAGCAGCCTCCGGCGCACCTCATCGACTGGAAGGGCCGCGACTGGACCCCCGAGTCCAGCGAGCCCGCCGCACACCCCAACGCCCGCTTCACCGTCCCGGCGGGCCAGTGCCCGACGATCGCCCCGGAGTGGGAGGATCCGCGCGGCGTGCCGATCTCGGCGATCCTGTTCGGCGGGCGCCGGGCGACCGCGGTGCCGCTGGTCACCGAGGCTCCCGACTGGCGGCGCGGGGTGTTCTTCGGCTCGATCGTCGCCTCCGAGACGACGGCGGCCCAGGCCGGAGCGATCGGCAAGCTGCGCCGGGACCCCTTCGCGATGCTGCCGTTCTGCGGCTACAACATGGCCGACTACTTCGCCCACTGGCTCGAGGTCGGGCAGAAGGCCGACCAGACGAAGCTCCCGCGGATCTACTACGTGAACTGGTTCCGCAAGAGCCCGGAGGGCAGGTTCCTGTGGCCGGGATTCGGCGACAACAGCCGTGTCCTCGCCTGGATCATCGGTCGCCTGGAGGGCACGGCAGCCGGGGTGGAGACGCCGCTCGGCGTCCTGCCGACGAAGGACGCCCTACCCGCCGACGGCCTCGACATCGCCGAGGAGGACCTCGAGACCCTGCTCACGGTGGACGTCGAGGTGTGGAAGCAGGAGGCCCAGCTGATCCCCGAGCACTACCAGACGTTCGGGGAACGGCTTCCGGCCGCCCTGTGGACCGAGCACGAGGCGCTCGTCGAGCGGCTGAACAGCGGAGGCTGAGCGGCTGACGCACCCAACCGCGGGCTCCGTTCGGGGACCGCACCGCTGGCACGGCACCTCGTGGCAGCACCTCGCAAGGCATCCGTGGCAACGCAAGCCATCCGTGGCACCACTTCGTGCGACGCTCCCGAGCGGGTCGGCCTTCGGCCGACCCGCTCGGCGGGCTCCCGGCCCGTCCCGTGGCGACCGGTCGGCGGCGGACTCATTCGTAACTCTGCGTCGCGTCCGTTGTTCCGCCGTCGGCGGGCCGCGTTCCTACCGAGTGTCGTGCTACGGCTCACCTGAGCGGAGCACCACCCGATAATGACCACTCCGCGGATCCCTGCATGTTCGCCGGGGATCAATCCCTTCTCCGGATGAATTTCCGGGAATTCCCCAGTCGGTTGGCTGAATTTCCTCCGACCCGCCCGACGGTGCCAGTCGGCGCCCTCTTTCGGGCCCGGTCCGGTCCGATCCGATCTCGATGACATGTCGAGACAACGAGTGTCCGATCATCGGCCCGCGGTGTTCCATAGCGTTCCGTCACGTTTTCCCCGTGGGCGCGCTTCAGGCCGTCACCTTTCGGTCGCCGCGTTTCGGGTGCCCCCTCCCATGTCGCCACGTTTCGGCCTGTCACGTTTCGGCCTGTCACGTTCTGGCCTGTCGCGTTTCGGCCCGCCGTGTCTCTGGCCGGCACGCCCGCGGTCACCCGGCTCTCGTCGGTCGCCGGGCTCGTGGATCCGGTGGCGGCCTGCGGCCGGTCGGTGCCCGTTGCCCCGGTTGGTGCCCGTTGCCGGAGTCAGTGCAGGTCCGGGGGCTTCTGAACCGGGCAGTGAGCGGTGACCTGGCTTTCTCGGGCGGACGCTCGTGGTCCGGTCTCCGACGGCGCCGCGCGCGGCGGTTGATGCTCCGCGTCATGATCCGGACGCAATGTGACCGATCAGGGTGCGACGGGAGCTCCGGGGTGCGAGACGTTTCCAGTTCTTAACGTAACGTGTTGTCGGAAGTGGGTCGCCATCATCGAGGGCTGCGGTTACCGTGGGAGCGCTAGCGTCTCAAGCCGTGGTCCGGCATGGTGCCGGACCTCTCGGGAGGCCCCTCGGTGCCGCAAGCGCGACTACACCAGGAGGCCGGTGCCCGGCTCCTGCAGGGGTCGGTCCCGGACTACCTCCGAGTAAGCGGGTGGGCGTGTGCCACGAACGCATGTCGTCGACACAAGCGTGCTGCTTTCTGATCCTGGCGCGCTGCTGCGGTTCGCGGAGCACAATGTCGTGCTCCCCCTCGTTGTCATAGGGGAGCTGGAAGGTAAGAGGAACCACCCGGAACTGGGCTGGTTCGCCCGGGAGGCACTACGCATCCTGGACGATCTGCGCATCCGGCATGGTCGCCTCGATCAACCGCTCCCGCTGGACAACGGCGGGACGCTACGGGTGGAACTCAATCACACCGATGCGGCGGTGCTTCCACTGGGGTTCCGGGTCGACACGAACGACTCGCGGATCCTGTGCGTCGCGATGAACCTCGCCCGCGAGGGCGCCGACGTCGTACTGGTCACGAAGGATCTCCCGCTGCGGGTCAAGGCGTCGGTGCTGGGGTTGCCCGCCGAGGAGTACCAGGCGCTGTCCCCGGTGGACACCGGCTTCTCGGGGATGGCCGAGCTCACCGTCACCCAGGAGGACCTCGACCGGCTTTACTCCCGCGAGTACACCGAGATCCTGGAGGCCGCCGACCTGCCCTGCCACACCGGCCTGGTCCTCACCACCACCGGGGGGAGCGCCTCCGCGCTCGGCCGGGTGACCGCCGACAAGCAGGTCCGGCTCGTCCGCGGCGACCGCGACGCGTTCGGCCTGCACGGTCGCTCCGCCGAGCAGCGGGTGGCCCTCGACCTCCTGCTCGATCCGGATGTCGGGATCGTCTCCCTCGGCGGTCGAGCCGGCACCGGTAAGTCGGCGCTCGCCCTGTGCGCCGGGCTCGAAGCTGTGATGGAGCGCCGGGCGCACCGCCGGGTGGTGGTTTTCCGCCCGCTGTACGCCGTCGGTGGCCAGGAGCTCGGGTACCTCCCGGGCAGTGAGAACGAGAAGATGGCGCCCTGGGCCCAGGCGGTGTTCGACACCCTCGGTGCGCTCGTCTCCCCCGAGGTCATCGAGGAGATCGTGGATCGCGGGATGCTGGAGGTGCTGCCGCTCACGCACATCCGTGGCCGGTCCCTGCACGACGCGTTCGTGATCGTCGACGAGGCTCAGTCCCTGGAGCGCGGGGTGCTGCTGACCGTGCTGTCCAGGCTCGGGCAGGGGTCACGGGTGGTGCTCACGCACGACGTGGCCCAGCGCGACAACCTGCGGGTCGGCCGGCACGACGGGGTCGCCTCGGTGATCGAGACCCTGAAGGGCCACCCGTTGTTCGCGCACGTCACGCTCACTCGTTCCGAGCGATCGCCGATTGCGGCCCTGGTCACGACGATGCTGGAGGATCTCGTTCTCTGACAGGGTGCTCCCTGATCACCCGGCGAACTTTCGATGAACCTCTGATGAACTTTCGATGAATATCCGGAGAGCATCTGGAGGGCGTCCGAGGGTCCCGGGCTGCGGGAACGTGTGGCCGCGGTGCGCGGTTGTGCGAGGAGACAACCACCGGAGGTGGCTTCCCATGTTCTTCGGTCGTCACAAGACGACACTGCCCACGCCCGAGCAGGCCCTTCCTGGCCGGGATCGGCCGGTGTTCGCGGGCGACGTCCCGCACACCGTGCTGGGGACCCCGCTCGCCGGCCCGTTCCCGGCGGGTCTGGAGACCGCCGTGTTCGGCCTCGGCTGCTTCTGGGGGGCCGAGCGCGCGTTCTGGAAGGTTCCCGGGGTGTACACCACCGCCGTCGGCTACGCCGGAGGGCACACCCCGCACCCCACTTACGAGGAGGTGTGTTCCGGGCTGACCGGGCACACCGAGGTCGTCCTTGTGGTGTATGACCCCGCGAAGGTCGGCTACGAGGAGCTGCTGCGCGTGTTCTGGGAAGGGCACGACCCGACCCAGGGCATGCGGCAGGGCAATGACGTGGGCACCCAGTACCGTTCGGCGATCTACACCACCACCGCCGGGCAGGCCGCCGCGGCGGCTGCCAGCCGCGAGGCGTTCCAGCAGGTGCTGACCGCGGCGGGCCTCGGGGCGATCACCACCGAGATCGCCCCGGCTGGTCCGTTCTACTACGCGGAGGAATACCACCAGCAGTACCTTTCCGACGCCAAGAACCCCGGCGGCTACTGCGGCCTGGGTGGCACCGGGCTGTCGTGCCCGGTGGGGGTCGCCTCGGCCGGTTCTCCCCGCGCCGGGACGTCCGTGGAAGCCTCCAGCGCCGGCTGAGCGCGGCCAGCGGAGACGGGAGCGGGGGGAACCTCGCGGATGGGGGAGGG
>NZ_CDXDOR010000029.1:0-41410 GCF_978021225.1 Frankia sp. CeTa3Moorea
GCACATCCTGGAGACGACCAACGGCCCGGCGTCTTCGCGGGCGTGTTCAGCCGTTTGGGATCGTTTCGGCGGATTGCTGGCTGACGGCCGCGAGGATGTCGTGCTGTTCCTGCTCCAGGATGCCGGCCAAGTCACGCTTGCTGGGGTCGAGTTGTCCGACGCGCGGCGCAATCTGCTGAAGCATTGCGATGACGGCGAGAGTCAGTCGGGCCGCGTCCTCCGGCCGGTCGTCTGCCAGCAGCAGTTCGATCTCACCGGCGAGGCTGGCGAGTGTCCCGTCGTCGGTGGCCGGTGTGAGGTGGCCGGCGAGCCCGGGCGGATAGGGAGTCTGGGTCCGGAACTCGCGCAGCGCGGTCACGATCGCGGGCTGGTCGCTGAGGTGCTCGAGGAGCCCCTGGAGTGCGTTCAGCCGCGCGACCAGCCGGGGCAGGCCAGGATGCCGGTCCAGCCATGCCAACAGGGCGCGTTGACCCCCCCAGGTGAGCGATGATCCGCGGCAACGTGGCCTCGAGCGGGTAGGGCAGGTTCCAGTGGAACGACAGGAGACGCGCCAGCCGCTCGGCAAGGGTCGCTTCCTTCCGTGGATCGAGATCGCCGGTTGCGAACTTGTCGACCAGCGAGCTGTCCAGTTCGAAGGCGGTCATCGGATATCCCCTCCTCCCGGCCCGGCCTCCACCACGGCGCCCGTAGATCAACGGGACGAGTCGGGAATCCGGCATCGAGCGGCTGTACCGGCCGTCTCGCCCGGGCCGTGTCCACGGCGGTGACCATTTCGGCTGGGACACCCGCGCCGGCTGCCTCATGCCCACTGCCGCCCTTGTCATCCACCCGATTGACACAAATCTCAACTGATCGCAAAAATGCTGCTGCCGCACTCGCCAGCAAGCCGAGGTCTGCGCCGGCACGAGGAAGATGGGTAGAATGCAACGGCCATTCCCGGTATGCCGTGATGCCCGCACCGTCGCCTGGCTGTGGTTTCCTGCGGGCGGAGCTGGGTAGAAGGACTTTGGGCCCATTGTCCGTCAGCGGGCAGGGCCAAGGTCCCGCCGGCTCGTCTTGATGAGGAAAACTGATTCGAGGGGATGGCGGGACCGCCTTGCTTCGCGGCCTCCGTATCTGCCCGGGTGCTGCGTGCCCGGGCGGTGGCCGTCCCGGAGAGGCCGCGCCGGTCGTTCACCGTCCCGGCGGTTGCGGAACAGCCCCGGAGTGGTGGCCAGTATTTCCCGCTGCGGCTGATTTACCCGCCGACGACCGGGTAGACGGCGGTGGAAGTATTTTGCCGACAACGGCTGATTGCGTCGTCGAATCGAATGATGTCGAAATGATGCTGACGAGTGGAGAAATCTCATGGCATTTCCGGTGCGAAGCAGCCAACGTCCGGCCCCGGTGATCAGGTGGGATCCGTTCCGGGAGATCGAGGACGCCTGGACCCGGATGGGAAGCCTGCTCGGCGACGTCGTCGGTGGTGCGGAAGGCCGACCGGTGGGACTGTTGGCCGCCGTCGTCGTCCCGGTCGACATCGAGGAGACCGACGACGCCTACATCGTCGAACTCGAGCTCCCCGGGGTACGCCGCCGCGATGTCTCGATCGACCTGCAGGATAACGAGCTTCGGGTCACCGGTGAGATCAAGGAGCGGGAACGGAAGGGTGTGCTACGCCGTCAGACCCGGCGGGTGGGCAGGTTCGAACATCGCATCGTGCTGCCGGGTGAGGTGGACCCGGAGTCGGTCAGCGCGACGCTGGACGACGGGGTGCTGACGATCCGGCTCGCCAAGTCCAGGAAGAGTCAGCCCAGGCACATCGAGGTCACCGGCGGCAGTGACGGCGGCAGCTGACCCGGCGGCGGGGCCGCTGTCCGCGTGTCCGCTATCGCCAGCGGGGCCGTGCCCGCCCGGCCGCGGCGCCGTGGTGAATCCTGAATCCTCCATAAAACTACACTGGGCAACCGGGTGCGGGTAGTTACGGCACTTATAACTTCACAATCCCTACCAAGATGATAGATTATCAAAATTCCCTCTGGACTCGCAACGAAGTGGTCGTTAATATTGCATCCGTTGTCTTCCGAGGAGGGGTATGATCAACATCATTGGTGCGGGCTTCGGGCGTACCGGAACGCTTTCGCTCAAGTTGGCCCTCGAACAGCTCGGTTACGGCCCTTGTCATCACATGGACGAGGTCCTCGCGCACCGGGAGACTATCGCTGCATGGACGAGTGCCGCCGAAGGTGCTCCTGCGGACTGGGACTCGCTGTATGGCCAGTACAGATCGACAGTCGATTGGCCGGGTGCCCGGTTCTGGCGGGAGCTCGCCGCCCACTACCCGTCGGCTCGAATGATTCTTACGGTTCGCGACCCGGAAAAATGGTATGACAGTGCGCGGAACACATTATTCCAAGCGATATCGAACCGACCGGCGAGAATGAGCGCGGAAGCCATGCGCGTGATCACCATGATGAATCTGGTGGTGTGGGACGGTGTCTTCAAGGGGCGTTTCGCGGACAAGGACTACGCCCTACAGGTCTTCGCGGAGCACAATGCCGCGGTGCAACGCGAGATCTCAGCCGACCGTCTGTTGGTATTCGACATCGCCCAGGGGTGGGGTCCCCTGTGCGACTTCCTCGGTGTGCCGGTTCCGGGGGAACAGTTCCCCCGGCTGAACAATCGAGAAGCCTACGCGGCGAAACACCATGAACGTGTCGCCGCGGCCATGAGCGCGAGCGCTGTCCACCCGTGAACCCCGCCCAGCCCAGTAGCTGAGGCGGGGATTCCCGGCCCGGGACCCGTAGCACCCTCCCTTCGGAGCTGATCCGGGTTCCGGCCGGGCAACGCATCCCACGCCGTCGACGCGGATCGGTGCCCGCGAGAGCCCCGAACGGATCTGGTCATCTTCGGTGACCAGATCCGTTCGGGGTCGGGCTCCGGTCCGCCGCGGGGGAGCGGCGGGCGCGTAGCACCCGGGTGAGGACGTCCGGTCGCAGCAGTGCCGATGGCGGTTCGACCAGATTGATGATCCGCATGAACACCCGGGCCACCACCGGGTCGGTGTGCGCGGCGGCGTGCACGTGGGGCAGGTAGGCGTTGACCAGCCTGATCCGCGGGGTGCGCCGTCCCTGCACCTGTGGGTATCCTAGATCATTTCCGGTGGCCAGGGACCAGGCCAGGTCGGCGGGAACGGCCGCAGCGGTGAAGAACCGCCGGGGCAGATCGGTGTCGGTGCGGGCGGAGGTGTCGGTGCGGGCGGAGGTGTCGGTGCGGGCGGCGGGTGGGCCGAGCGCGTCCGGCGTATCCCGCAGGGCGTCCCGCAGCGCCAGCGCCTGCTGGGCCGCGACCGTCATCCCTTGGGCGTACAGCGGGTTGAGGGTGCACACCGCGTCCCCGAGGGCGACGAAGCCGGCGCTGGGCTCGCGCAGGCGTGCGTACGGGCGTCGCACCGATCCGCGGAAGCGGTAGGGGGTCGGGTCCCCGAGCGGCTCGGCGTCGGCGATGAGCCGGGCGATGTCGGGAGCGGGCAGGGTCGCCGCGAAGCGGGCGAACCCGTCCGGGTCGGTGGGCGGATGCTCGCCGAGCATGCCGGCCAGGGTGACGATCCACCGATCGTCCTCCTGCGCGACGGCGCCACCGCCGCGTAGCCCGGGAATCGTCGAGATGATAACCGCGCGTTGGCCGTCGAGGTCGCTCGCGCGTCGCCGGTAGACGCGGGAGGCGTAGCCGAGGTCGACGTCGACCTGCTCCCGCACGGGCACGGGCAGCCCGTGCGCGGCGAGCCAGTCCGCTGCCCGGGAGCCGCGGCCGGTCGCATCGACGACCAGATCCGCCTCGATGACCTCGCCGCCGTCGAGGTGCGCATCCGCAGGGCGTACCCCGTCGGGCCGGGTGCTGCTGTCGGGCCGGGTGCTGGAGCCGTTGACTCGGGCGTCGTCTGGCCGCGGGCCGCCATCGAGGCGTTCGACCCGGACCCCGATGATCCGGCCGGGTTCGCCCGGGCCGCCCGGGCCGGGCCGCGCCACCAGCCCAACGGCGCGCACCCGCTGCAGCAGGCGGACCTGGGAACGAGCGAGTACGGCCTCCCGCAGCACGCCCTCCAGCAGCGGCCGGCTCGCCAGCAGGGAGGTGAGCCCGGTGTCGGTGGGGTACAACCGCCGCCCGCGGACGTACCACCGGGTCTCGACGAGCATGTGGGCGCGGGGCGCACCGTGGCCGGTCACGGTGTCGGTGAACCCGGGGAACAGCTCCTCCAGGCACAACCGGCCTCGTTCGGTGAGGGCGTGCAGGTGGGATCCCTGCGCCACGCCGCGGCGAGTACCCTCGGTGGTGAGGTCATCTCGTTCGATGATCGTCACCCGGTCGAAGAACTCGGCCGTCACCCGGGCCGCGAGGAGTCCGGCCATCCCGGCGCCGAGGACGACGGCGTGCCCGCGGCTACCGCGGGGCGACAGGGAGTCCTTCAAGGCCGCGGAAGCTGACGTCCGGCTTGCCCTGGTGGCTGTCACTGAGCGGTTCCAGGCAGCTCCAGCTTCTTGACCCGCGTCAGCAGCGTGCGCAGCAGGTGTCACATGAACTCCCTCTTACCCGGTCTCTCGCGCGGTTTTCGCGCGGTTCATGGAGCAGGTGCATGGAGCAGGTTCATGGAGCCAGAGCAGCCATGGGTATTGTCGGCCCGCCGGATCGACTCGTGGGTTAATCTTCCCGGAATCCTGGGCGAGAACATCATAAAAATCCAGGGACTTTGTCGTGGGTACGATAGTCTGTTCCCATCGATCGATGGGATGATGCAATGACCGGCCGCCGATATTGTCAAACTAATTGTGGTGAAATAGAAACGAGTCTGCACAGGTCGACGGGACCGGGCCAGGGGAGATTCCAGTATGGCGACCTCCGACACCATCGAGAACGCGCACAGCTTCGACGTATTCCAGCACTATGAGCGGCTGCAGTGGAAGCTGGTCGACCTGCCGTTGGACGAGATCCGCAGGGATCTCGTCCAGCCCGAGTACATCGCGCTGGTCAAGGGCGCGGTCATGGGCGAGGCCACCTCCATCGCAGCGGTGCACGGCTTTCTCAACGAGTTCATCGACGATTACGACTGCTCTGCCTTCGTGAACATCTGGGGCTACCAGGAGCTCCAGCACCACTACGCCTTCCGGGCGTGGCTGCAGGCGGTGGACGCCCAGATCGACCAGCGCCGGATCGAGGCGTTGCGCGAGCCCTACGTGCCGGGTACCACGCCCAGCGCCACTCTGATCACCAACGTCATCTCGGAGATGACGGTGAACACGGTCTACCGGACGATGTCGGAATGGGTGCGCGAGCCGGTGCTGGCGGACCTCATGCTGCGCGCCAGCCGGGACGAAGCCGGTCATGCCCGGGAGTTCATGTACTTCGCGAAGCGCCGGCTGGAGCGGAATCCGCACGAGCTTGTATCCGTGTTGGAGACGTTCCACTTCTACATGTCGAACAACCGGATCAAGCATCCGGTGGGGGAATTCAAGCACCGCCTGCTCGAAGACCTTCAGGGCCACGAGACCATTGACACCGCGTTCGAGGTGTTCTTGCAGGTTTCCGATCCGGATACGCTGGAACAGCTCCAGATGAAGATCCGCAAGGCGCTCGGCAGTGTTCTCGGCCGGGAGTTCAACCGGAACTCCGACATCCGGCAGGCGCTGGTGGAGGCGATGCCCTGACCGCTTCGGCGGCCGAGTTGTGGGGACCTGAGCACGGTCCAGGGATCGCAGACCGTGCTCAGGTCCCCCAAATTCACCGGCCGCCGCTTCGTAGGACGGGCCACTGCTGCCGTGCTGGTCCTGGCAGGGTCCTACGGGGTGTCCAGGGTCGTCGACCGGCAGGCGTCGACGAAGCGGACCAGTTCGTCGACCTTGTCGGTGCGGACGTCGACCGCCCGGTTGACCACCCGGATGAGGTGCGGGTAAGCGTCGGTGTGATCGTAGCGGGCAGTCTCGGCGATCCGCAGGGCCCAGCGCCAGTAACCCCGAATCGTGTCGGCTAGTGGCATCCGGAAGCGCGCGATAACCTCCCGGATCGGCTCGACGACGGCGTCGCCATGGCGGCGCAGGTACCGTTCCACGATGTCGGCCATGAAGGTGAAGTGCCGGGCCTCGTCCTTGGCGAGCCGGTTCAGCAGATCGGCCAACACCGGATCGCCGACGACCGCCCGCAGCTGCTGGTAGTACAGCTGGGTCGCCTTCTCTTGGACCAGGGCGTAGGCGAACAGCGAGACCGCGTGGTCGTGCGGCAGTTCGAAGTGCTTGCGCCCCTCGGTCGCCAGTTCCCGCCGCAGCTCGTCGGGATCGGCGATGCCGGCGGCGACCTGGTAGCGGAACAGCGCCCGGGCGTGGCTGTCCTCCTCCCGCGCCCAACGCACGGTGAAGTGGTAGAGCTCCCGGTTGTGCACGAAGGTCTCGACGTCGACGTCGGGGTTCAGCGGGAAGGCCCGCTCGTACACGCCGAAGTAGCCGGGCAGGTGGTCCTCGATCAACGTGATGAACCGGACCGCGGAGCGCTGTCCCTCGGTGAGCCGATCGGCGTCGGCGTTCTCCCAGGCGAACGTCGATTCGACGTTGAAGTGGCGGGTGGTGGAGCCCGCCTGGTGGAAGGCGATGACGGCCGCCTCGACCTCGGCGGGAGGAAGCAGCGGCGCCAGAGCCGGGCGTGCGGGGGCTCGCGGCGGTTCGACGCCGCGGGCTTGGCCGAACGCCGGCCGGAGAATGTCGGATGCCGTCATGATGTGGATCCCGTTCCTCGCTCGGCGGCGGTCAGCGTGCCTTGCGGCACACCAGCGCGTAGTGCTTGGTGGTGTAGCCCCAGCCGGCGTTCGCGACCTCCAGATAGCGGCGCAGCGTCGCGGCCGTTCCCGGGCGGATCGCGTCGATCCGCTCCGCGGCCGCGTCGACGTTCACCAGCCAGTCGTCGATGGTGCGCCGGTAGTCGTCGGTGAGATCGTCTAGGCTTGCCAGGGAGAAACCGGCGTCCTCGGCACCGGTGACGAGGTCGGACAGCGGCCGCATGTCCCCCCAGCCGAAGATCGATGCGCGGACGAACTCGGTCCCTTCCCGATGGTCGAACGCCCCCCGGGTGGCCGCGTTGCGAAAGCAGCTTTCCGACACGTACAGCCGTCCGTCGCGGCGCAGTAGCGCCCGGGCCCGCCGGAACACGACATCGAGGTCGGGCATGTGCACGATCGAGCCGAGCATTGTCACTGCGTCGAAACTCCCCGAGGGCAACTCGACCGTCTCGAAGTGGCCCTGGACCGTGGTGACGCGGTCGCTCACGCCGAGTTCGGCGGCTCGCTGCGCGATGTAGGCGTGCTGTCGCCCCGCGGGGGAGACCCCGACGACCTCGGCTTCGTACTCGACCGCCATGAACAGCGTCAGCGAACCCCAGCCGCATCCGACGTCGAGGACGCGACCACCGCGGCGCAGGCCGAGCCGATCGGCGACGAAGTGGAGCTTGGCGATCTGCGCCTGCTCGAGGGTGTCGTGCTCCGTGCGGTAGAGACCCGAGCTGTATTTGCGCAGGGGATCGAGGAACAGGCCGAAGACCTCGGGCGGCAGGTCGTAGTGCTGATTGGTGTCGCTCGTCGTGGGTTCGGTGCCCGTCGTGGGTTCGGTGCCCGTCGTGGGTTCGGTGGCCGTCGTGGGCCCGGCGGCGAGGCCCACCGCCGCCTCCGGTGCGGTGGTGACGGGCGAGTTCATGCGGCCTGCACCTGCAGCGCCGCCTGGACGACGTCGGCGACTTCGGCGACGGTGACCGCCGAGAAGACGTCCTCGTCCTCGAGCTCGACGTCGTACTCGCGTTCTACCCGGGCGATCATCCGGAGCACCTTCACCGAGTCCGCGCCCTCCACGGAGCGCAGATCGGCGTCCGCAGCCAGGTCCTCAACCGGGATGCCGAGCTCACGAGCGACGATGGCGGTGACGGTGGTGACGATTTCCGCATACGACACTGACATTCAGTGCTCCTCTGAGGTGGGGAGGCCGGCGGCGTTGGACCCGGTGGCCGGTGGTCTGGTGAGCGTCGCCGCCAGTGCCTGCGCGACACGGTCGGCCTCGGTCGGATTCAGCATCATCCGGTCCCGGGCGGTGTCCATCGGGGTCGGGCGGTAGGTTGCGCTTGCGGTCGCGAGCAGCGTCCCGGCATCGTCGAGGATCTCGGCCTCGGCGTGCACCAGCCCGTTTGCTCTGCCGCCGTTTACGCCGCCGTTTACGCCGCTGTTCGCTCCGCCGACTGTGCCGCCGACCGGTGCCGCGTCCCCGCGGCCCGGGGTACCATCCGGGACGCCGTGCAGCCGGGCGACGCAGCGGTACTCGGCGCCGACGCTCAGCGGGGCGAGGTAGCGCACCCGCAGCGCGGTGGTGAACGCGGTGAGCCCGACCTGCAGCACGATCAGATTGCCCATCGTCTCATCGACGATCACTCCGATGAGGCCACCGTGCACGACGCCGGGATAGGACTCGTGCCGGCGTTCGAGTCGGAAACGGGTCGAGATGCCGTCGGCGTGGGCGGAGAAGCGTAGTTGCAGCCCGTGCGGATTGTGCGGTGAGCAGCCGAAACACCGATAGTCCGCGAGCACGGACCACGGCACGCTCAGGTAGTCCTCCGGATCGTCGGCTTCCCGCGGGCCGTCAGGGCTCGGCGTCATCAGGTGGCTGTGCATCGGGCTCCCTGGTCGATGGGCGCGGAACGCGCTGGGCGTGCGGAATCGGAGGCGGGGCTTGCGGGTCAGAGCACGCCGCGCCCGACCAGGTCGCGTACCGCCAGCCGTTGGAATTTGCCGCTGGAGGTACGGGGCAGCGCGCCGGGCTCGACCAGACGCACCGTCACCGTGGACAGCCCCAGCGCCGCAGTTGCCGCCATCCGCAGGTCGGTCGCGAGTCGGGCTCGGTCCGCGGGCTCGGTCAGCGCGGTCTCGCCGACCACCGTGACACCGCCGGCAGCCTTCGCTCCGGTGGCGTCCGGGGGGCTGTCGGCGGCGTCTGGCTGGTCGGGGGAGCCGAAGGCGACGACGCGACGTCGGTGCACGCCCGGAAGGTCACGCACCGCCGCTTCGGCGTCCTCGGGGTAGTAGTTCACGCCGCGTATAATGATCATTTCCTTGTCTCGGCCGGTCACGAACAGATCGTCGCCGCGCTGGAAGCCGAGGTCGCCGGTGCGCAGCCAGCCGTCCGCGGTGAAGCCCCCGGTCGTCAGGCCCCCCGCGGTGAGGTAGCCCGAGGTGACCGAACCACCCCGGATCTGGATCTCGCCCACCCGCAGGCTCGGCGCCAGACCGTCGCCGAGCGGATCGGCCAGGACGTCACCGTGCAGGTCGGCGATGCGAATCCGGATGTCGCGGACCGGCCGGCCGACGGCGACCAGCCCCTTGGCGCGCGGATGCTCGCGCGGGACCTCCGTCACGATTCCCTCGGCGGCGAGTCGGTCCCGGTCGACCCAGGTGACCACGGGGGCGCGGCCCAGCGGCGGGAAGGCCACGGCCAGGGTGGCCTCGGCCATCCCGTACACGGGGAACATCGCCGTGGGGGCGAACCCGGCCGGCGCGAAGTGGTCGAGGAAGCGCTCAACGCCGACCGCGGAGACCGGCTCGGCTCCGTTCAGCGCGATGCGCCACCGGCGCATGTCCAGCCCGGGTACCTCGTCCGGGTCGATCGCCCGGACGAGGTCGTCGTAGGCGAAGTTTGGCGCCGGCGAGATCGTGGCGCCGCTGGCGAGAAACGAGCGCAGCCAGCCGGCGGGGTCACGGACGAAGTCCGCCGGGGACCAGACGGTCATCGGGATGCCGGTCATGATCGCGCTGAGGGTCGCGAACAGCCCCATGTCGTGGAACAGCGGCAACCAGATTCCGCCGTGATCGCCCTCACCGAGCCGGATGCCGTCGATGATCGCGCGGATGCCGCACAGCACGGCGCGGTGGCTGAGTACCACGCCCTTCGGGGCCGCGGTGCTGCCGGAGGTGAACTGCACGATTGCGATGTCGTCCGCACCCACCGCACCCACCGCACCCACCGCACCCACCGGATGCCCGGGACCCGGAGGTGGCTGGCGCGTGGGCGTGGCGGGACCGGCGTCGCGGGCCAGGTCCGCCGCGGGGAGGAACCGGAGTCCGCCGAGCCGGTCGGCCGTCCGGCGCAGGATGGCGGACACCCGGCCTCCGGTGACCACCCGGTGGATGCCCGCGGCCGCCGTGGTGCGCGAGACCCGGTCGGCATAGCCGTTGAGGTCGTGCGCGGTGGTCGGCAGTGGCAGCGGACAGGCCGCCGCGCCCGCCCGACTGATCGCGAAGAGCGCGAGCAGAAACTCGGCCGAGTTCGCGGCCAGCACCCCGACCCGCTCGCCGGCCTGGACCCCGTCCGTCGTCAGCGCGGCCGCGATCGTCCGGGAGGTGGCCGCGAGGTCCCGCAGCGAGATCACCTCGCGGGTCGACGGGAACGTGACGGGTGTGTCGGGATGCCGGGCGGCCGCAACGTCCAGTGCGTCGTGCAACGTCTCGACGTCGTGCAACGTCTCGGCGTCGAGCGGCTCATGGTGCCCGCGAGCGTCGGTCGTGCCGGTCGGTTCACTCGTGCCGGTCGGGTCCGTCGCGTGGCTGCCGTGGGTCGTGTGGGCCGGCCCGCCGGTCGTCGCCGACCGTGGAAAGACCGGCCGCGGATGGACCGTCGGAGACGTGGGCGAGATGGCGGAGGTGGGCGAGGTGGCCTCGCTCCGGATGGCAGGCATGATCCGCGCTCCTGTCTTCCGCGTCCAGGTGTCTTCCGCGCCCGTGCGACGGATGGGGCCCGGCCGGCACCGAGGCGACGGCGGCCGAACAGCAGCCGATGGGGCTGCCCGTCAGGTGTACTGATGTCTGTCCGTCGGGTGTACTGATGATCGGATGTGCTGATGAATGCCGCGGGCAGCAGGAAAAGGCTCGTGGGTATGGTGGTCGTTCGTCAACAAAAATTCAGGTAATCTATTGATCCATCAGGGCCGACAATACATCACCGAATCGTCCCGGCGGTCGAAAAATTCATCCGATGGTTTCCTGGGAGTTTACCTGGGTGTCGTCCTGGTGGTATCAAATGTACCGATCACCTCGCCGGGTCGACGGCCCGGCGCGCGACCGCGACCGAATCAAGTTTCCTGGTGTCCGGCCGGAATCTGGAGGCGAGGGTCCGGAAACGAGACTCGGGAACGGAACCGAGGGTCCCAACCCGCCACCGTCCCGCCGTCCTACTCATCCCATCCGTCGCCTCCATTCCCTCATTTCTCCCGCCGCGATCGGGCTCCGGGCAGGTGGCCTGAACGCACAGGTCCCGGGGCGCTTCCAGGTGGAGACCCACCGTGAACCAAGCTCCGTGGCACCACTCGCGCTGGCATTCGTCGGACCGACGATGAGGAGCACGCCATGGCAGTCACAACCGATTCCGTATCCGCCGGGGCGGACGCCGGTACCGGCGTCGCGGCCGACCACGGGAACCCGCTCCCGGACCAGGCGCCTGATCTGCTGGCCGCGTTGTTCGATCCCGCGAACAGGCCGAATCCCTATCCGCTCTATGCGCGCCTGCGGGCAGCCGGCCGGCTGCACGAGACGCCGTTCGGACTGCAGGTCGCCACCCGGCACGACGACTGCGTAGCGGTACTGTCCAACCAGAGTTGGGGGCACGATCAGGAGGCCCACCAACTGCATCCCACCTTGCCCGCCGAGGAGTTCCCGGCGACGTTCCTGTGGATGGAGCCGCCGGACCACACCCGGCTGCGCGGCCTGGTGAGCAAGGCGTTCACCCCGCGTCGGGTCGCCGATCTGCGGCCGCGTATCACCGCCCTCGTCGACGACCTGCTCGACACCGCGCTGCGGGCCGGAGAGTTCGACCTCATCGAGACGATCGCGTACCCGCTGCCACTCACGATCATCTGTGAGATCCTCGGGGTGCCGGCGGCCGACCACGGCATCATCCAGATCTGGTCGCAGGCGCTGGCCAGGGCGTTCGACCCGGACGTCCTGATGTCTCCGGAGGCGTTGGCGGAACGTAACGACGCCATCCCTGAGTTCCTCGCCTACTTCCGTGCGCTGGTCGCGCGCAGCCGCCGCAGCGGTGGCGACGATCTGCTCAGCGCGCTGGCCGCCGTCGAGGAGCAGGGTGATCGGCTGACCGAGGACGAACTGCTCGGCACCTGCGTGACCCTGCTGATCGCCGGCCACGAGACGACGGTCAACCTGGTCGGTAACGGGGCGCTGGCGTTGCTGCGTAACCCCGATCAGACGGCGTTGCTGCGCGACGAACCGGATCTCATCCGGCCCGCCGTCGACGAGCTGCTACGCTATGACTCCCCGATCCACCTCAACACCCGGGCAGCGACCCGGGAAATGACGGTGGGTGGCC
Source organism: Frankia sp. CeTa3Moorea (assembly GCF_978021225.1). Lineage (NCBI taxonomy): Bacteria > Bacillati > Actinomycetota > Actinomycetes > Frankiales > Frankiaceae > Frankia > Frankia sp. CeTa3Moorea. Next base: position 12,372 of record NZ_CDXDOR010000029.1, read on the forward strand.
GGACCTTTTCTCCGGGCGAGGGTGTGGTGGCGTTGATCGCTTGCGCCAACCGCGATCCGGAGGCGTTCGACGACCCGGACCGTCTCGATGTGCGCCGCTACGTGGCGGGCTCCGGCGCGTCCCGGCACCTGTCGTTCAGCCTTGGCCACCACTACTGCCTCGGCGCGCCGTTGGCGTTGCTCGAGATGGAGATCTTCCTGGCGGGGTTCCTCCACCGGGTCCGGTCCGCCGAGCTTCTCGTCGATTCGCCGCCCTACAAATCCAACCTGCTCATCCGAGGACTGGCGGAGCTCCCCGTCCGCTTCCGGGGATAGTGCCGCAAAGTCGCGGATCGAGCCGCTTCTGATATTCTGCTCGAAGTCAAGTGCCAGGTCGGAGGCGTGGTGGATGCCACGTCGGGCGAATCCTACACCGTACCTTCCGTATCTCCACACGCTGTATTCACCCGTAGTTTTTCGGGATCGCTAGCGTGTCCGCGGGAGGTACCATGGAGAGCAAGATCGATTTCCGATACCTCGTCTCTTTCCTGGCGATCGCAGAAGAACTCCACTTCGGCCGGGCCGCGGCCAGGCTCCATCTGGCCCAGCCCTCTCTCAGTCAGCAACTCCAGCGTCTCGAACGTGACATCGGTGTCGAACTGGTCAACCGGACCTCCCGGGAGGTCCGGTTGACTCCGGCGGGCCGGGCCTTCGAGAAGGAGGCACGACGTCTGCTGGAACAGGCACGACAGGCGGTCCGGGCGGCCAGGGAGGCCGCTTCCGGCCGGACCGGTCGGATCTCCATAGGGTTCAACTTCCCCGCCGGGGAACGGGTCCTCCAACCCACCCTGCTGCGGCTCAACGCTGACTACCCGAACGTCTCGACCACTCTCTGGGAGGCTCGCAGCGGCCCCCAGCTGTCCGCCCTCACCGCGGGAAAACTCGACGTCGCGCTCGTGTTCGCTGGGCCTCTCGCGGCCCAGTTGCGGTCCCATCGGGTCTTCACCGTGCCGCTGGTGGCGCTCGTCGGGCGGAACCACCCGTGGGCGGACCGCCGCCAGGTCTCGTTCCGGGAGCTGGCGGGCCAGGGATGCGTGCTGTTCCGCCGGGAACAGAGCCCGGCGATGCACGACGCCATCCTCGCCGCCGCCGACCGCTGTGGCATCCGCCTGAGTGTGGCCGAGGAGGTCGACGACTCCGGCGCCACCGGCATCGTCGTCACGACCAGGCCGGTGGTGGCCTTCGCGTCGGCGGATCGCGGCGCGCACGTGCCCACGAAGGGCCCCGTCGCGGTGCGGCTCGTCGATCCGGTACCGACTGTCGGCGCGTACGCGGTCTGGCGTCCGGATCCGCAGCCCGTCGTCACGGCCTTCCTCAACAGCCTCGACGCCGCCGGGCCGTTCCTGGGCCCGCCGTCCCTGGATCCGTCCAGGTCAGACGAGCCGGCGACCGGCCCGGCACCAAGGCCGCGGAGCACGCCCGCGGCCCTGACCTCGGTGACCGCCGGTGCGTGCTCGCTGATCCGGCAGGCCTGAAGACCGGCATGTTTGAAGATCGGTACTCCTGAACAATGGATCGATCCAAGAAAACCATCGTGGCCAGCTCCACAGCGACGTCCGTACCCATTCACATGGGCTGGAAAGACGGTTAGCATGAAGAAGCGGCCGGGCTTGTCCCGTTCCACTCGCGGTGCCATTCGGAGCGATGGGGCGATGTCGGAACGTCTTTGTCATCTTCTTTTCTGCCGCATTTAATAGGGGATTTTTCGTCGACCATCCGGGCTGATCTATGCGTGTCCGGGAACGGGGATCAACTGTGAACATTCTGCGGGTGCCCGGAGGTACTGAGCTGCCCGCCGACCGAGGGTTGGCCGCCGCCGTCCTTACTGAGGTCGCCACGGCCGCCGACCGGCCGGTCCTGGCCCACCAGGTGGACGGAGGCTGGCGCGATGTGACCGCGGGCCGGTTCTGCTCAGACGTCGTGGCCGTCGCCAGGGGCTTGGTGGCGCACGACGTCGGGGTTGGCGACCGGGTTGCGATCATGGGTCGGACCGGTTACGGCTGGGCCGTTGCTGACTTCGCGATCTGGAGCATCGGCGCGGTCACCGTCCCCGTCTACCCGACCTCCTCGGCCCACCAGGTCGACCACATCATCAGTGACTCCAAGGCCTCGTGGTGCTTCGTCGAGACACCCGACCACGAGCGTCTGGTCCTGTCCGCGGGTCTTCCCGCGACGCACGTCTGGTCCCTGGACGAGGCTGTGTCGGCACTCGGCACCGCCGGTCAGTCCGTCGCGGAGTCCGAGGTGCTCCGGCGCCGGGACGCGGTCCGGGCCGACGACCTCGCGACGATCGTCTACACCAGCGGGACGACCGGCGTGCCGAAGGGCTGCCTGCTGACCCACGCGAACGTCTTCTCTGCCGCCGTCAACTCGGTGGAACGGCTGGACTCGGTGATGCGTCCGGCCACCGGCTCGGCCAGTACCATTCTCTTCCTCCCACTCTCGCACGTGTTCGGGCGCGTGACCATGATCGGGTGTCTGTGGGCCGGAGTGCGGACGGCCCTGCTGCCGGACCCCGGGGGCCTCGTCGCGGCGCTGCACACCTTCCGCCCCACTTTCCTGATCACTGTTCCGTCGGCGCTGGAGAAGATGCGCAAGGGCGCGCGGGCGGCGGCGGCGGGCGGACTCTCGGGGCGCCTGTTCGCCGCGGCCGAACGGACCGCCTGCGCGCTGGGTCGGGCCCGGCGTGGGCAGGGCGGCCTGGGGCTCGTCACGCGGCTTCAGGCCCCGCTGTTCGACCGGCTGGTGTACCGCCGGTTGCGCGCGGCGTTCGGCGGGCGACTGCGGCACGTCGTGTGCGGGGGAGCGACGCTCGACCCCTCCACGGCCGAGTTCCTCACCGGGGTCGGGGTGTACGTCCTCGGCGCGTACGGGCTGACCGAGGCGTCGACGGCCGTCAGCATCAGCGCTCCCGGGCTCGACCGGCCGGGCAGCACGGGCCGTCCGCTGCCGGCGACCACCGTCGCGATCAGCGACGAGGGCGAGGTCCTGGTGGCCGGGCCGCAGGTCTCGTCGGGCTACTGGCCGGATCGGACGGGCGTGCACGAGCCGTGGTTGCGCACCGGTGACCTCGGTCGGCTCGACGACGAAGGGTATCTCCACATCACCGGTCGGATCAAAGAGATCATTATCACCACCGGGGGGAAGAACGTCTCGCCGGCACCGCTGGAGGACCGCATCCGGCTGCATCCGCTGGTCAGCAACGCCATAGTGATCGGGGAGAACCGGCCGTTCGTGACGGCCCTCGTGACCCTCGACCGGGCCGCCGTACAGGCCTGGGTCCGGCGGGGCGGTCACGAGCTGGACGAGGCCGCCGCCCACACCGACCCTCGGCTGGCCGCCGAGGTCAGCGCCGCGGTCGACGCGGCGAACGCGCAGGTCTCGCGGGCCGAGTCGGTGCGGAAGTTCCGCATCCTGAGCCACGACTTCACCATCCAGGGCGGCCAGCTCACCCCGTCGTTGAAGCTTCGCCGTGCCGTGATCGAGGAGGAGAACGCCAAGGAGATCGAGGAGCTGTACGCGTCCTGACCGCCCGGCACTGGCCCGGCACTGGCCCGGCAGTGGCCCGGCACTGACGTCCGCCCGCCTGGATCTCGGCGCATCGAAACGGAGCCGCACGTGGATTCCGCCGCACCGCCCCTGGGAGCACCGGATCGGCCCGTACAGTCCGACCCGGGCATGGAACCGCCCGACCACACCTGGCTGCGCGGCCTGGTGAGCAAGGCGTTCACTCCGCGCACGATCGAGGGGATGCGGCCGCGGGCCGAGCAGGTCGTCGACGACCTGCTGAGCCGCCTCATCCACCGGGGCCTGAGGTCGCTGCCGCTGAGCCTTACTCCCGGAGGCGTCGCGTGAGCATCGAGACGACCGACCCGACGGCGGACAGGCGGACGACAGCCAGGCAGGGGGTGGACCGGCAGGGGGTGGACCGGCAGGCGGCGCGGCAGGTGGTGGTCACCGGTCTCGGGGCCACGACACCGCTCGGCGGCGATGTCGCGTCGACGTGGAGTGGCGTGCTGGCCGGCCGGTCCGGGATCCGCCGGCTCGATGAGCCGTGGGCGCAGTCGCTGCCGGTCCGCATCGCGGCGCCGGTGGCCGTCGAGCCGCCGCTCGGCCGGGTGGAGGCACGCACGCTCGACCGGGGGCAGCGGCTCGCCCTCGTCGCCGCCCGGGAAGCCTGGGCCGACGCGGGCACCCCCACGCCGGAGTCGGAACGTTTCGCCGTCGTCGTCGGCTCCGGGGTCGGCGGCCTCACCACCCTGCTTGACCAGTACGACGTGTTCCGGGAGCGCGGGGCGCGCCGGGTGTCCCCGCACCTGGTGCCGATGCTCATGCCGAACGGACCGGCCGCGGCGGTGGGTCTCGCGCTCGGTGCCCGCGCCGGGGTGCACGCTCCGGTGAGCGCCTGCGCGTCCGGTGCGGAGGCCATCGCCACCGCGGTCGACCTGATCCAGGCCGGTCGGGCGGATGTCGTCGTCGCCGGTGGAACGGAGGCTGCCGTCCATCCGCTCCCGCTCGCGGGATTCGCGCAGATGCAGGCGCTGTCCCGCCGGGAGGACCCGCCGGAGTCGGCGTCCCGGCCGTTCGACAAGGTCCGGGACGGATTCGTGCTCGGCGAGGGTGCCGGGATGTTCGTCCTGGAGGCCGCCGAGCACGCCCGCGCTCGCGGCGCCCGGGTCTACACGACCGTGGCCGGCGCGGGGGTCAGCGCCGACGCCTATCACGTCGCCGCCCCCGACCCGACGGGAGCCGGGGCGGCGCGGGCCGTGCGCCGGGCGTTGCAGGCCGCCGGTCTTGACCCGGCGGACGTGGTGCACGTGAACGCGCATGCCTCAGGGACACCGGCTGGGGATCTCGCCGAGAGCCGCGCGCTGCGTGGCGCGCTGGGCGCGGCGCTCGACGGTGTCGCGGTGACGTCGACGAAGTCGATGACCGGACATCTGCTGGGCGCGGCCGGCGCGGTGGAGGCGGTGCTCTGCGTGCTGACGTTGCGGGAGCGGACGGTCCCGGCGACCCGCAACCTCGAGGCGATCGACGACGAGATCACGCTGGACGTGGTGACGATGGACAACCGGCCGATCCGGACCGGCGCGGCGCTGTCGACGTCGTTCGGCTTCGGCGGCCACGATGTCTGCCTCGCCTTCACCCCCTGGCCCTGACATCCCCTGGCCCTGACATCCCCTGGCCCTGACCGTCGGTCGCCTCGCCGTGGTCGGTACGTCTGGCCCGAGCGGACACCGGGCGGCCATGGCGGGACCATCGGGTGCGCACGATGCTCAGAAAGTCGCCATGCACATGTTGCCAAAGATCCGACTAGCCGTAACCATTGGCCCGTGATGTCCTACGAACAGGTACTGCAGGTGTCCGATCCGCTCGAGCGAGCCGCGTTGGCAGATGATCTGATGTGGGCTGATCATCCGCGCAGGCTGGATCTGCGCACAGCACGTGGGGTAGCCATTCGAGAGGCGTTGGAGGCGGGGCGGTCGGCCGACGACGTCGCTCGCCGACTTGTCGTCACCGTGGCCGATCTGACCTGGATGGCCGCGCCTGCGGCATCCGCCGTAGCTTGATCCGTCGAGGGCCGGTCGGACAACGGCGTCCGCCGACCCGAACCCCACTGCCGGTCGTCCACCCTCGGAACCGTGCTGTCGCCCGTGGCCTTTCAGGGCCGCAGTCGGAACGGTGGGTAGTCGTCCGTGGTCAGAATGATCGCGTAGCAGACCACCCGGTTCGTCCAGCGCAGCACGCCGACGACGAAGTCGAACAGTCCCCGCGGGAGGCGTCCGGTGAGGAGCACGGCGAACCAGCCGACGATCATCGCCGCCACCGTCGCGATATACAGGAAGAACAGCGCGATGTAGTGCGGGACCGCCAGCAGCCACTTGACCAGGGGTAGCCAGCGGTTCAGCCGCGCGGCGTCCGGATAGGGAATCGTCAGGTGGACGGCCTGTTCGTCCTCCGTCGAGGGATATTCGTCCCGCAGCAGAGTGAGATAGGCCACGACCCGGTTCGTGAAACTCAGTAGGGCGACATTCCAGTCGAACCACCACCGCGGGTACCTCTGCCGGAAAAGAATCAGCAGCAGGGGAGCGAAGAACAGCAGCCCGCCGCCGAACACCGCGCTGTTTCTGTCGTATCCTGTACCGCCGACTGCCGCGAGGACGATCGCGATCGGGATGACCATGAGAATTCGAAAGAACACGGTGAGTCGATCGCGCTCCCCTGCCGGGTAGTCGACCTCGAAGGACACCGGATAGCCGGGGTGTCGCGGCTCTACGCTGAATGTCTCCTGGTCGGTCATGGCTGCTCCCTGGTAAATCGGTAACCTCGTCCTGCTGGCTCATTGTCGGTCGGCGGTGCCGGGTGCGAGAGAGCCATGGGTCCCCCTTTTTCGGTCGGATCGGACCGAGGCGGCCACGGCGAACCATCCGGCTGATGGTGTTCTTTGCCGCCACCCTGCCATCAGCAAGATTGGTGCGGAATATGTCCTTTTGTGTAGTCCTGTCGTTTTTATCGAGAAGAGGGCATCGAGAAAGGGACGCTGTCAGCAGAGTGACGACGGCCATGATCTGTCAGGTCGCCCGCGAGGATTGTCCTCAACGCCGGGCGGTAGTCCTCGACACCGAACGGGTAGGGAGAGCGACGGGCCGGCCGCGAGCGGCGGCGCTCCAGTGATGCCGCGGAGTGCGGGCCGCGCCGGAGCAGGTGCGGGCGCCGGTCGACGAGGAGACGAGGACAGGAACCCCGGTGGTGTGAACGCCCGACGTCACGGCCGTGCCGGGCGCCGAGGAGCCGCGGATGCACGAGCTGGCGATCACCCAGAACGTCGTGGACACGATCGTGGAACGGATCGGGGCGGCGCGGGCCACGGCGGTTCACCTGGTCATCGGGCAGGTGTCCGGCGTCGTGCCCGGCTCCGTCCGGTTCTGTTTCGACCTGGTGGCAGCGGGCACGCCGGTCGAAGGCGCTCGCCTGGAGATCGACGAACCGCCGGGCCGTGCCCGTTGCCGGCGGTGCGGCGCCACGTTCGAGGCCGACGACCTCCTGCTCCTGGTGCTCTGCCCGTGCGGCAGCGCCGACGTCGAGGTGGTCGGTGGCGACGAGCTGATGATCGCGGCGGTCGAGGTGACACCCGTGCCGAGCGGCGGAGGTGATGTGGGATGTGTGGAACCTGCGGGTGTGACGACGCCGCGCCGCCGCCCCGACTAACCTCCCTCACCTCCGTCGACCCTGTCGGCCCGGTCGGCCCGGTCGGCCCGGTCCTCGTCAGTCCCGGCCCGGCGCATGACGGCCACGCGCATGACGGGGGGACCTCGTCGCGCACCGTGGTCGTCGAGGAGCGGGTGCTGGCCAGGAACGACATGCTCGCCGAGGCGAACCGCCGCCGCCTGCTCGCCCGTGACGTGCTGGCGATCAACCTGATGAGCTCGCCGGGATCGGGCAAGACGACGCTGCTGGAGCGGACCGTCCGCGAGTTCGGCGTGAGCGTGCCGATCGCGGTGGTTGAAGGTGATCAGGAGAGCATCCGGGACGCCGAGCGCATCCGGTCCACGGGGGCTCCCGTCGTCCAGATCAACACTGGTCGTGGCTGCCACCTCGATGCGGCCATGATCGACTGTGCGCTGCGTGAGCTCGAACCATCCGAGGGTTCGATGGTGTTCATCGAGAATGTCGGCAATCTGGTCTGCCCGGCGCTGTTCGACCTGGGCGAGCGAGCGCGGGTGGTGCTGATGTCCGTCACCGAGGGCGAGGACAAGCCGACCAAGTATCCGCACATGTTCGCGGCTGCCGATCTCGTCCTGCTCACCAAGTGCGACCTGCTGCCCTACCTCGACGTCGACGTCGCGCGGTACGAGGCGCAGGTTCACCGGATCAATCCCCGGGTCGACGTGCTGCGCGTCTGCGCGGCCCCGGGGTCGGGGTCGGGCCTGAGGCTGGGGCCCGGCCTGGGCCAGTGGTACGCCTGGCTGCGCGCCGAGCGAGGTGTCGGCCACCGCCCGCGGTCGAGCGGGCCGTCTCACGGTGTTTGAGGCCGCGACACCCGGGCAGCCCGTCGAAGAATAGCTACGAGCGTTCTCGTGACTACATATAGTCATAATGCGTAATTATGCGTAGTTACAGTACGGTGGGCATCGTCCCCAGGGGTGGTGCCACGGCTCCGCCGAAGGGGGACCGTCATGCTGCTCGCGGGTTCGTCCTGTCCTGGGCGCCGCTCGCCATGATGACGACGCCCGGTGCGCCGACCACCCTTCACGTGGACGTGGGGGCCGGCATCGGTGCTGACGAGGCCGGTGGGAGCTGTCCAGCCGGTTTCGCGTCGGCCCGTGCAGTGGCTGACGCGGTGCTGCACGAGGGCTACCTGCTCTATCCGTATCGCCGCTCCTCGGGCAAGAACCGGATGCGGTGGCAGTTCGGGGTGCTCGCGCCGCGGCGTTGGGTCGAGGCGGGTGGGCCGGTCCCACGGACCGTCGCCGGATCGACGGATGCGTGGTGCCAGCAGACCGACTGTCTTCTTGAGCCGTCCCCGACCGCCTCGGTCGTCGTCCGGCTGCGCTTTCTGCAGCTCCAGCGCCGTTCGGTCGAGGCCAGAGGGGCCGACGGCGCGTTCGGTGAGGTCGACGCGCTGAAGGCGGACGGTACTGCTCGGCTGAGTTTCGACGAGGCGGTGCCGCGCGAGGTCGGTCTCACTCTCGACCTGGCCGACCCGGCCGACCCGGCTGTGCGGGGCCGGTCGGCGGAACAGGCTGATCGTGGAGAGTCGTTCAGCCTGAGCCTGCCCGGTGGCATGGAGATTGAGCCGTTGGACGATCGCGGCAACCTGGCGGGCCGCGACGTTGGGCGCGGCGGTGCGGCTCGGGTGGTTCGTCGGCGGTGGCCGGTCTCGGCGACGGTCCGGGTGTCCGTGACGCGGGCTGCGGCTCCCTTCCGGCTGTACCGGCTGCGCCTGGCCGTCGAGAACACGGTGGCGGACGTCCCCGTCGGCGCCGCGCGACCGATGGCGCTGCGCCGATCGATGATCGCGACACACAGCCTCCTGGGTGTGCGCGGGGGACGGTTCCTCTCGCTGCTCGATCCGCCGACCTGGGCCGCCGGGGCGACACGGGGGTGCGAGAACATCCACACCTTTCCCGTTCTCGCCGGTGCCGACGGAGCGCCGGATGTGATGCTGTCCTCGCCGATTATCCTGTACGATCATCCCCGGATCGCCCCCGAGAGCCCGGGTGACCTCTTCGACGCCACCGAGATCGATGAAATCCTCTCGCTGCGCACGCTGGCTCTGACCGACGACGAGAAACACGAGGCCCGGGCGACCGATCGCCGCGCCGCGGAGATCATCGACCGGGTCGACGGCATTCCGCGGGACACCCTCGCCCGCCTGCATGGTGCCGTCCGGTCGCTGCGACCGGTTCCGTCGTCCGGGGCCGCACCGGCCGGCGTACCGGTTGCCGCACCGGTCGCCGCCGCGACCACGCGATGGTGGGAGCCGGAGGCGGACCGGTCGGTCCGTCCGGACAGCGACAGTGTTTCCCTGGACGGCGTGATGATCGCCAAGGGCAGTCGGGTCCGGCTGCATCCCCGTGGCCGTGGAAGCGGCCGTGGAAGCGACGCGCACGACATGTTTCTCATGGGGCGAGAGGCCCGGGTTCAGGCCGTCTTTCTGGACGTCGACGGCGCCTGGCACGTCGCGGTGTCCCTGGACGACGACCCGGCCGTCGATCTGCACCGGTGGTACGGCCGTCATTACTACTTCGCACCCGAGGAGCTGGCACCGCTCACCGACGGACCGGGTGCGTCATGAGCGGGCCGGCGCCCACCCGCGCGGGTCCGTCCGCGGGTCCGTCCGCGGGCCCACCGCGCGTCCTCGTGGCCGGGATCGGCAACGTGTTCCTCGGCGACGACGGATTCGGGGTGGAGGTCGTGCGCCGCATCGACCCGGCGGACCTGCCGGCCGGGGTGGACGTCGTCGACTACGGGATCCGCGGCGTGCATCTCGCCTATGAGCTCCTCGACGGCCGGTACGACGTGGTGATCCTCGTCGACGCGGTCCCGTCGACCGATCCACCGGGGACTCTCGCGGTGCTCCGGCCCGAACTTGACGGGGCCGGCGTGGACGACATCCCCGTCGACGAGATCCCCGTCATGGACGCCCATGGCATGTCTCCCGACGTGGTCCTGCGGTTGCTGCGGGGCCTCGGTGGCGATGTCGGCCGAGTGCTGGTCGTCGGCTGCCGACCCGCCGTCGTCGAGGAGCGGATGGGACTGTCCCGCGCAGCGGGGATGGCCGTCGACGACGCGGTGCGGCTCATCGCGCAGATCATCCGAGACCCCGGCTCGTGGGATCCATCCCCAGCATCCGCCAGTAGGAGGGAGAGGCCAAGATGACGGCCACGAACCCGCAGTCCGTGACTCCGCAGCCCGGGAGCCCGCGACGCGGCGGTTTCGACGAGGTGCACATCCTCTGGATCTCCGAGGGGATGAGCTGCGACGGCGACACGGTGTCGGTGACCGCGGCCTCCCAGCCGGCGATCGAGGATGTCGTCACCGGGCTCGTGCCGGGATTGCCGACGGTCCATCTGCACAACAAGGTGCTGTCGCCGACCGTCGGCGGGGAGGAGTTCCTGGCCCCGTACCGAGCCGCGGCCCGCGGTGACATCGAGCCGTTCATCCTCGTCATCGAGGGCTCGATTCCGAACGAGAACATCCACGGCGACGGGTACTGGACGTCGTTCGGGAACGATCCGGACACCGGCCAGCCGCTGACCCTGAACTGGTGGATCGACCGGCTGGCCCCCAGGGCGTGGGCGGTCGTCGCGATCGGCACCTGCGCCGCGTACGGCGGGATCCACGCGATGGCCGGCAACCCGACCGGGTCGATGGGCCTTGCCGACTACCTGGGCCATGACTTCACCTCCGCCGGCAACCTGCCGATCGTCAACGTCCCCGGCTGCCCGGTCCAACCGGACGACTTCATGGAGACGCTGACCTGGGTGCTTTACCACGCGGCGGGCGCGGCACCACCGCCACCGCTGGACGACCAGCTCCGACCCCAGTGGATTTTCGGCCGGACCGTGCACGAGGGCTGTGACCGGGCGGGCTACTACGAGCAGGCCGATTTCGCGAAGGACTATAACTCGCCGAAGTGCCAGGTGAAGATCGGATGTTGGGGTCCGGTGGTGAACTGCAACGTGCCCAAGCGCGGATGGATGGGCGGGCTGGGCGGCTGCCCGAACGTGGGCGGCATCTGCATCGCCTGCACGATGCCGGGATTCCCGGACAAGTTCATGCCGTTCATGGACATGCCGCCGGGAGCGAGCCTGTCCTCGCTCGCGATCAAACCTTACGGGTCGTTTATCCGCAGGCTGCGTGGCATCACCAATGCGACGGCGAACACCGAGCCGAAGTGGCGGCACAACCGGGAGCTGCTGACCACCGGCTACGACCCGCGTTACCGCCCCTAGGACCGGGCCTAGGGCCGGGCCCAGCGATGCCGAAGGGATTGTGCGATGACGACGGCCAGGCAGTCGAGAACCAGGGAGAAGCCCGCCCAGATCGTGGAGATGGCGTGGGACCCAATCACGCGCATCATCGGCAATCTCGGGATCTACACGAAGATCGATTTTGCCAATCGGCGGGTCACCGAGTGTCACAGCACCTCGTCGCTGTTCCGCGGTTATTCGGTGTTCATGAAGGGCAAGGACCCGCGGGACGCGGGTTTCATCACCAGCCGCATCTGCGGCATCTGCGGGGACAACCACACCACCTGCTCGGTCTACGCCCAGAACATGGCGTACGGCATCGCGAACCCGCCGATGGCGGAATGGATCATTAATCTCGGAGAGGCCGCCGAGTACCTGTTCGACCACACGATCTTCCAGGACAACCTGGTATTCGTGGACTTCTGCGAGGCGATGGTCAAGCAGACCAACCCCGGCGTGCTGGCCCGGGCAGAGGCCACTGCCGCACCGAACGCGGCCGTGCACGGCATGCGGACTATCGCTGACATCATGCGCTCGTTCAACCCGTTCGAGGGAGAGATCTACCGGGAGGCCCTCAAGGTCAGCCGGATCACCCGCGAGATGTTCTGCCTGATGGAGGGCAGGCACGTGCACCCCTCCACGCTGTATCCGGGTGGGGTCGGCACGATGCCGGAACCGACGGTGTTCACCGACTACCTCAGCCGGCTGATGGAGATCCTCGATTTCGTCAAGAAGGCCGTCGCGCTGAACGACGACCTGTTCGACTTCTGGTACGAGGCGCTGCCCGGTTACGAGGAGGTCGGCCGCCGCCGGGTGTTGCTGGGCTGCTGGGGCGCGTTCCAGGATCCGAACGTCGTGGACTACCGGTACGAGAACATGACCACCTGGGGCCGGGCGATGCACGTGACACCCGGGATCGTCGTCGATGGCGATCTGCTGACCACCGACCTGGTGGAGATCAATCTGGGTATCCGGATCCTGCTGGGCAGTTCCTTCTACCAGGACTGGGTGAACGAGGAGCCGTTCGTCACCCGGGATCCGCTCGGAAATCCGGTCGACATGCGCCATCCGTGGAACCAGACGACGCTGCCGGTGCCGCAGAAGCGGGACTTCGGGGAGAAGTACAGCTGGGTGATGAGCCCGCGGTGGCTCGACGCCCGCAGCGGCGAGCATCTCGCCCTGGATACCGGGGGAGGGCCCTTCGCCCGGCTTTACACCACGGCGCTCGCCGGACTGGTGAACACCCCCTACGTCACCGCAACCGGGGGCGCGGTGAACATCTCGCTGCCGCGCAGCCGCACGCTGCCCGCCGTCGACCTGCAGTGGAAGCCGCCGGCCTGGTCGAACGCGATCGAGCGGGACCGGGCCCGCGTCTACTTCGTCGCCTACGCGGCGGCGATGGCGCTGTACTTCCTCGAGCAGGGCATGGATCGGGTGCGCTCGGGTGACACGCGGGTGTTCTGCGACTTCGACGTGCCGGACGAGACGATCGGCTGCGGTTTCCACGAGGCGGTGCGCGGTGTGCTGTCGCACCACATGGTGGTGCGCGACGGCAAGATCGCCAATTATCACCCCTACCCGCCGACGCCGTGGAACGGCAGCCCCCGCGACTTCTTCGGGACCCCGGGCCCCTACGAGGACGCGGTCCAGAACATGCCGATCTTCGAGGAGAACGGTCCGGAGGGGTTCAAGGGCGTCGACGTTATGCGGACGGTGCGCAGCTTCGACCCCTGCCTGCCCTGCGGGGTGCACATGTATCTCGGTCGGGGCCGCACTCTGCGCACGGTGCACTCGCCGATGTTCGGGGCCAGCCATGGTTGATCCGGACGGCGCGGGTGGGCACCGGCTCGACGATCTCGCCGTGCGGGGCCGGCTCGCCCACCTCGACGAGGTGCTGGCGCAGGTGGAGCGCATTCCGGGGCCGAGTGGCGAGCTGGCGATCGATGCGGTGGCGACACTCGCGGCGGTGTACGGCGAGGCGCTGGCCCGAGCCGTCGGATACGCGTCGGGGGCCCCGGAGGTGCTCGCCGCGTTCACCGGCGACGAGCTGCTCGACCATCTGCTCGTCCTGCACGACGTCCATCCCGAGCCGGTCGGGGCCCGGGTCGCGCGGGCGATCGAACAGCTTCGGCCCGGGATCCGGGACCGGGGTGGGGAGATCGAGCTGAGTGGGATCGAACGGGGGGTGGCCGAGGTCCGGCTGACCCTCGGCGGGTGTGGCTCGACCTCGGCGGGGATCACCGAGGCGGTTCGCCAGGCCGTGCTCGCCGTCGCGCCGGAGCTGTCTGACGTCCGGCGCCTGCCCGCGCCGGGCGCACCCGAGCGGACCGCCTTCGTTCCCCTCGACACGGTGCTCGCCCGGCCCGTCGCTGACGGGGTGGGCCCATGACGTCCCCGACGTCCCCGACGTCCGACGGCGCGTTGCGGCGGCTTGTGCGCGCCGCGACCGGCCGCGCCGGCGCGGCCGAGGCCCGCTGCGACATGTGCCGGACCGCCGTGCCGGCGGAGCATCGGCACATCCTCGACGAACAACGCGACGAGCTGCTCTGCGCCTGCCAGGCGTGCGCGCTGCTGTTCGACCGGGAGGCGGCCGGGCGTGGGCACTTCCGGCTTGTTCCCCGGCGACGGCTGCGGCTTCCCGCACTCGACGCGGACGAGCTGGGTACCCCGGTGGGGCTGGCGTTCTTCGTCGTCGGGACCGACGGCTCGGTCAGCGCCCGCTATCCCAGCCCGATGGGCGCCACCCGCTGGGACGTCGAGCCCGGCACGTGGCGCGGCATCGTGCGGCGCTGCCCGGCGCTGGGTGACCTGACACCGCTGGTCGAGGCGCTGCTGACGAACACCGCCCACGGCCGCCACGAGCACTGGATCGTTCCCGTCGACGACTGTCACCGGCTCGTGGCGGTCATCCGGCGGGAGTGGAGGGGCCTGTCCGGAGGCAGGCGCGTGCGGCCGGCGATCGACGGGTTCTTCGCCGATCTCGGCCGCCGGCCCGCAAGCCCGGTGCGGGCCGGGGTCCGGGAGCCCGTTGCGCCCGCACGGCCGGTCCATCTCACGGGCCAGGGCCGCGCGGGCCCCGCGGGGCGGGGCTGAGAGGAAAGAGAGGGAGGGGAGGACGAGATGGCTGAGATCCGGGTCGGTAAGCCCGACGTCGCGCCGGACGCCACCGCGCACGTCAAGGGGGTAGCGCAGGGCAACGCGACCGGTTCGTACCGATGGCAGGCGGGGCACCACGCCGATGGCAGCGCCGACGCACGGCGCTCCACCGGCGTCCGGCCGAAGAGGCGCAATCCCGTCGCACCGAGGAGCATGCCCAACCTGCCGCCGGGGTAGCGCCCAGCGGGCGGCGCACCACCCGAAGCCCGCGGATACCCATGAGAAAGCGGTACCGAGGAGGTGGAGCATGAGTAGTCGCAAGCTGGTGCTGGCGACCGTCGGCGTGGCCGGTGCCGTCGGCCTGTTCTGGAGGGAGTATCCGGCCCTCGTCCGATACATCATGATCGAGAAGATGTGATGGCGGACGGCACGGCGGGCCGCATGACCCGGCCGGCGCTCTCGGTGGGCGGGGCCGGTGAACCGAGTCGGGAGGCCGGCCCGGGCGGCCGGGCCCGGCGACGGTTCGTCGTCCAGGGGCTGGTCCAGGGGGTCGGCTTCCGGCCATTCGTCCACGCCGCCGCGACGGAGCTGGCTCTGACCGGCTGGGTGCGCAACGACACCGGCGGCGTGGTCACGGAGGTCGAGGGAACCCCCGGCGCGGTCGAGGACTTCGCCCGCCGGCTTCGCTGCGACGTGCCGCCGCTGGCCATGGTCGAGCGGGTCGTGACCACGGAACTTCCGCCCTGTGGCGGATCCGGCTTCGCGATCGCCCGGTCCCGGCCGGCCGCGGGCGGGCGTACGGCGGCGGCCCCCGACGTGGCGACATGCCCGGACTGCCTGCGGGAACTGGCCGACCCCGCGGACCGGCGTTACCGGCATCCGTTCATCACGTGCACCAACTGCGGACCCAGGTTCACGATCATCACCGACCTTCCCTACGACCGGCCGGCAACGACGATGGCCCGGTTCGCCATGTGCCCCGTGTGTGAGCGGGAGTACTCCGATCCGGCCGACCGGCGTTTCCATGCCCAGCCGATCGCCTGCCCGGCGTGCGGACCGCGCCTGGAGTTCGTGTCGCCGTCGGGCGCGCCGCGGACCGGCGAGGACGCGCTCGCTGCGGCGCGGCGGCTGCTCGCCGACGGTGGCGTCCTGGCGGTGAAGGGGGTGGGCGGCTACCACATCGCCTGCGTCGCGACCGACCCGACGGCGGTGACGACCCTGCGACGCCGCAAACGGCGCGGCGGCAAGCCGTTCGCCGTCATGGTCCACGACCTGGCTGCGGCCCGGGCCCTGGCGCATGTCGACGAGTGGGAGGCGGCCCTGCTCACCGACCCCGCTCGGCCCATCGTGCTGGTGCGCCGTCGCCGCGACGGCCGTCCCGCGCTCGCCGACTCCGTCGCCCCGGACAACCCCGATCTCGGTCTGCTGCTGCCCTACACGCCGGTGCACCATCTGCTGCTCGGCCTGCCAGGCGAGCCCGGGCCCGTCCATCGAACCGTCGGCACCGCCGGATGGCCGCCGTTGGTGATGACCTCCGGGAACCTCGGCGGCGAGCCGATCGCGGCCGGCGACGCCGACGCCCTGCGCCGGCTCGCTCCGCTCGTCGATGGCTGGCTGCGCCACGACCGTCCGATCCGAGTGCCCTGCGACGACTCCGTTGTCCGGGTGGTCGACGGTGCCCCGTCGCCGGTACGCCGCTCGCGTGGCTACGCGCCGCTGCCGGTGCCGCTGCCGTTCGAGGTGCCCCCGACGCTGGCCGTCGGGGCCGACCTCAAGAACACCTGCGGCCTGGGCTCGGGCCGGTCGGCCTGGCTCAGCGGGCACATCGGGGACATGGACGACCTGGCCACCATGCGCGCCCTCGATGCCGCCGAGCGGCACCTCGAGCACCTGACCGGCGTCACCCCCCGCCAGCTCGTCACCGACGCGCACCCGGGCTACCGGTCGCGCCAGTGGGCGGTGCGGCACGCTGCCGGCCGACCGGTACGGACCGTGCAGCACCACCATGCCCATGTGGCCGCGCTGATGGCCGAGCACGGCCTCGACGGCACCCGGCCGGTGGTGGGATTCGCCTTTGACGGGACCGGCTACGGCCCCGACCGGGCCGTGTGGGGCGGCGAGGTGCTGATCGCCGACTACCACGGGTTCCGGCGCTTCGCCCACCTGGGCTATGTGCCGCTTGCCGGTGGGGACGCCGCGGTTCGGCGGCCCTGCCGGATGGCGCTTGCCCATCTGCACGCCGCCGGAGTCCGCTGGGATCCCACCCTGCCGCCGGTCGTCGCCTGCCCGCAGCCGGAGCGGCGGGCGCTGACCCACCAGCTGGCCAGCGGGCTGGGCTGCGTGCCGACCTCCAGCATGGGGCGGCTCTTCGACGCGGTCAGCTCGCTGCTCGGCATCCGTCACGAGGTCGACTTCGAGGCGCAGGCGGCGATCGAGCTGGAGGCCCGGGCGCGGGCCGCGACCGGCGGCGGCGCGGACGACCGCGAACGCCACGCGTTCGCCTTGCGCGGGCAGGGGCCGGGCAGGCCGCTGATTATCGACCCGGCGCCGGTCATCCGGGCGATGGTGAGGGATCTGTCGGCCGGGCTCGCCGTGGACACCGCCGCGGCCCGTTTCCATACAGCCGTCGTGGCGATGATCGTGGACCTCGCCCGGCGAGCACGCGTAGAGGTGGGCCTTGACCTGGTCGGACTCACCGGCGGGGTCTTCCAGAACGCCGTTCTGGCGACGGCTGCATCCAGGGCACTGCGTGCGGGGGGCTTCACGGTGCTGCGGCATGCGCGGGTACCTCCGAATGACGGGGGGATCGCTCTCGGTCAGCTGCTCGTCGCCGCAGCGCGGGAAAAGGCGCGGGAAAAGGGGTGAGGAACAGGTGTGTCTCGCGGTTCCAGGACGGGTGGTGGGGATCGAGGAACGCCACGGGGCCCGGATGGCCGAGGTCGATTTCGGAGGTGTGCGCAAGGACGTCTGCCTGCAGTACCTGCCCGAGATCACGGTCGGCGAGTACGTGATCGTGCATGTGGGGTTCGCGATCCAACGGCTGGACGAACGGTCGGCGTTGGCGTCGCTGGCCACCTTCGCGCGGATGGGACTCCTGACCGAGGAGTTGGGTGACGGTGCGGACGGTGTGAGTGCCACGGCCCGCGGGGCCGGCGAGGAGGAGGGGATGACGCGGTGAGGTATCTGGAGGAGTTCCGGGATCCGGAGCTGGCCGGTCGGCTGCTGGAACAGATCCACGCGACGACGACCCGCCCATGGTCGATCATGGAGGTCTGCGGTGGGCAGACCCACTCGCTCATCCGGCACGGTATCGATCAGCTTCTGCCCGAGGGCATCGAGATGATCCACGGTCCCGGCTGCCCGGTGTGCGTGACCCCGCTCGAGATCATCGACAGGGCTCTGGAGATCGCCGCGCGGCCGGGCGTCATCTTCTGCTCCTTCGGCGACATGCTGCGGGTGCCGGGGAGCGATCGGGACCTCTTCCGGGTGAAGAGCGCGGGTGCCGACATCCGGGTGGTCTACTCCCCGCTGGACGCCCTGACGATCGCCCAGCGCAACCCCGATCGGGAGGTCGTGTTCTTCGGGATCGGATTCGAGACCACTGCGCCGGCCAACGCGATGACGGTTTTCCAGGCGAAACGGCTCGGCTTGGGCAACTTCTCCCTGCTGGTGTCGCATGTGCTGGTACCGCCGGCGATCGCTGCGATCATGGAGTCGCCGAGCTGCCGTGTCCAGGGGTTCCTGGCCGCTGGTCACGTCTGCAGCGTGATGGGCACCGGCGAGTACCCGGCTCTGGCGCGGCGTTACGGCGTGCCGATCGTGGTCACCGGCTTCGAACCACTCGACCTCCTCGAGGGCATCCGGCGCACCGTGGTGCAGCTGGAGGCCGGCCGACACGAGGTGGAGAACGCCTATCCCCGGGCGGTTCCGGCCGCCGGCAACCCAGCCGCCATCGCGATGCTGCGGGACGTTTTCGAGGTGGCCGACCGGGCCTGGCGGGGCATCGGTGTCATCCCGGGCAGCGGCTGGCGCCTGTCGCCGGCCTACCGCGACTTCGACGCGGAGCTGCGGTTCGCCGTGGCGGACGTCCACACGGCCGAGTCGTCGGCGTGCCGATCGGGCGAGGTGCTCCAAGGCTTGATCAAGCCGCATGAGTGCGTGGCCTTCGGACGGCAGTGCACGCCGCGGACCCCGCTCGGCGCGACCATGGTGTCCTCCGAAGGGGCCTGTGCCGCCTACTACCTCTACCGCCGGATGAGCACCTCTCCGGCGGTTGCGCAGGCCTCGCCGGAAGCGGGACGTGCGCTGGAGGTGGGACGTGCGCTGGAGGTGGGACATGGTGGATGAGGCCGTGACGGCGGTGGATCCGGCCGGGTGGACCTGTCCTGTGCCGTTGGTGGAGTGCCCCACGATCGTGATGGGGCATGGCGGCGGGGGCGCGATGTCGGCCGAACTCGTCGAGCATCTCTTCCTGCCGGCCTTCGGAGTCGCCGGCGCGGGCGGTCCGGAGGACCTGGGGGACGCGGCCGTGGTCACCGTCGACGGCGCACGGGTGTCGTTCACCACCGACTCCTACGTCGTTCGACCGTTGTTCTTCCCCGGCGGCTCGATCGGCGATCTCGCGGTCAACGGAACTGTCAACGACCTGGCGATGTCCGGCGCCGAACCCCGGTACCTCTCGACCGCGTTCATCCTGGAAGAGGGCACCGAGCTGACCGATCTCGGCCGGGTGGCGGATGCGCTCGGAGCGGCGGCCCGTGCCGCGGGCGTCCGGCTGGTAACCGGTGACACCAAGGTCGTCGATGCCGGTCACGGTGACGGGGTCTACGTCAACACGGCGGGGATCGGCCTGGTTCCCGACGGCGTCGACATCCGGCCCGCTCGGGCCCGGGCGGGCGACGTCGTCCTGGTCAGCGGCGAGATCGGGCTGCACGGGATCGCCGTGCTCAGCTGCCGGGAGGGCCTGGAATTTGCCACGGAGGTCCGCAGTGACACCGCTCCGTTGCACGGACTGGTCGGCGCTATGCTGCGCACCGGTGCGGACGTGCACGCCCTGCGGGACCCGACGCGCGGAGGACTGGCCGCGACACTCAACGAGATCGCGCGGACCGCGCGGGTGGGAATCGTCATCACCGAACGGCATGTTCCCGTTCCCGAGCCGGTCCTCGATGCCTGCAGCATTCTCGGGCTGGACCCCTTCTACATTGCCAACGAGGGCAAGCTCGTGGCGATGGTCGCGCCGCGGGACGCCGATCGGGTGCTTGAGGCGATGCGCGCGTGCCCACTCGGCCGAAACGCGGCCGTGATAGGTACGGTGACCGCGGAACACCCGGGAATGGTGGTCGCGAGGACCGGTCTCGGCGCGAGCCGCGTGGTGGACCTCCCGGTCGGCGAGCAACTTCCCCGAATCTGCTGAATCCCTGAGCTGTTTTCGAGTTGAGGGCGGACCCGTGCATTCTGGTCCGCGCCTCTGTCGCTGAATTCGGCGAGATCCTCGGGCAGGTGGAATGGTGACGTGCATGCCTGTCAGTCTCTCGGTGGCGGGCCGGGGCTCAGGGAGTGACTGACCGGCGCGGCGCGGGCGTCCGGCGGAATGCGGCGAGGACGTCCTCCGGACGTTCGGAGACAGGCGTCGGCGGCTCGGGATGGCGACAATCATGGTCAGGTGGCCGGGGACGGTGTGGACGTGAACATGGTTGTAAGCGTAGCCCCCTCGCCCGGCAGTGTCGAACACACGTTCGTTTCTGTGATCGCGGATCCGTCTTGGGGGTGTGGTCGTAATCGCGAAAGGATGACCCATCGTTCCGCGTTGAACGTTGGTCTCAACCGAGGTAGCGTGGGTGGGCATTGGCGCGGTTGTTTCCGTCGAGGGTGAGGGTGGATGCGTCGGGCTTGCGGTCGGTTGGGGCTGTGGGGGTATGCTTCACTCTCGAGCCGTCCGGCCCGCCACGTGGCGGTTGGGTGGGCGAAGTAGCGGTGGATAATCGTATGGTCTTTCGGGTGTTGTTGAGGTGAGTCGTGAGTACAGGTAAGGTTCTTCGCTTCGACCATGTTCGGGGTTACGGTTTCATAGCTCCCAGCGACGGAGGAGACGATATTTTCCTACATGCCAACGATCTTCTTGTTGAGAAGAATCTCGTCGTCCCCGGGGCCGTCATGGAGTTCGAGATCGAGGAGGGCGAGCGTGGGCTGAAGGCCAGTTCGGCCCGCATCCTCAGGTCCACGCCTGCGGCTTCGGGCCTGGCCGCTCCGGCGCCGACGAGGGGAACCGTCCACGCGGACGATTCCGACGCTCTCTGTGACGTCCTGCCGGTCGGGGAGTTCACCCAGGAAATCACCGAACTGTTGCTCCGGATCGACCCGACCCTGACGGGGACGCAGATAGTTCGGGTCAGAAGCGAGCTGATGGGCGTGGCCGAGAAGTACGGTTGGATCGAAAACTGACGCGTATCCGGGCGCCTTTCCCGCGTCCGGCCGTCTCTTGCCCGGACGTGGGAGGCCTCGGGGCCTCGGGGGCGGGAGGATCTGGATCGCGCGGGCGGTCCGGCGGAGCCGGGCAGGCGCCGTCGTTCGGCGTCTCGCGCGGCGGCGGTTCTTCCCGCCGGGGGAACCTACAGCTCGACGAAGCCGGACACGCAGGTGATCGTGTCGCCGCCGATCCAGACCGTGCCGTCCGCATCAGCGGAGATGTGCACCCGTCCGGTCCGGTGGAGCAGTGTTCCCTGGCTCACGGTGTAAGGCGCGCTCGCTCGTCCGGTCCGGAGCAGCCATTGGGCGACGGACGCGTTGAGGCTTCCGGTTACCGGATCCTCCCTCATCGTGCCGTTCACGGGGAAGAAGGCCCGAACTTCGAACGTCTCGGTCGACTCTGGCGGATACGGGCCGAGCACGCCGAGATGCAGGTCGACGATGCCCGGTTGCAACGCGAGGACCGCCTCGGCGCTGTCGAGCAGAACAGCAATCCATCCCGGCCCGTTGTCCGCCCACTCGGCGGCCACGATGTCGTCGCGGGCGATGCCCAGCACCGTGCTGATGCGCTGGATGAGTGCCTCCTCGACCGGCCCCGAGCGTCGCAGCGGGGGTGCGGCGAACGCGAGTCCGTCCGCGGTCCGCCGAACGGGAATAAGCCCGGCACCGCACTCCTGAACGACCACATCGCCCCGTTCGGCCGGAGGCCGGGTGGTCAGCCAGGCGTGGCAGGTACCCAGCGTGGGATGCCCCGCGAAGGCCAGCTCGGCACCGGGCGTGAAGATCCGGACCCGGTAGTCGGCGTCCGGTGAGGTGGGCGGCAGGATGAAGGTGGTCTCCGAGAGGTTCGTCCACCGGGCGAACCGTTGCATCTCCTCCGGGTCGAGTCCCGATCCGTCGAGTACGACGGCTACCGGATTGCCCTGATATGGGGATCTTGAGAAGACATCGATCTGTTGGAAGGGACGCGGCATCGGCCCAGTGTCCCGCGGCCCGCCGGCTGACCGCGCGGATGCGGGCGAGGAATTCCTGGATTCCGATCGCCAGGCGGCTGGAGACGATGGGGCGTCACCAGGAGCGGGCCGGCGCGGGAATGCCTCCGGGTGCATATCAGCATGAAGGCGTGAGTTCCTCCGCCGACACCCATGGCCGACCCCATCACGCCGAGGCGGGTGGCCGCCCGCCTCCGCCAGAACCGCGAGGCCGCCCGGCAGAACCTCCGTGCCACCTCCGTGCCGAACCCGACTCCGAGACCAACCTGCGGTCCGAGGTGTGGTCGCTCCACATCGGGCCGGCGCTCGGGCTTGGCCCCGACGAGGTGGAACGGGACGTTCAGGAGCTCGTCGCGCACGCCCGAGCGGAGATCCGTAACGGCCAGGCCGAGCTGATGGATCCGGGAGTGATGGATCCGGGAGTGCCGTGACGCCTCAGGTTCATCGTCGGCGACGACGCGGATCCGGTACCTGGTGCCCGGTACCTGGTGCCGGGCGCGTGGGGCCAGGTCAATCGAGAGCGACGATTCAACCGAACGCGATGATTCAGTCGAGCGCGACGACGAGACCGCGCAGCTCGTAGGCCGCGATCTCGTCCCGGAGGGTGACCTGAGGTGGGCTGGCCATGCGTAGGCCGTCGAGCATGAACAGCTTGTGCAGGAAGATGTCGGTTTCGTGGATGGCGACGTGTGCGCCGGGGCATTTGTGGGGCCCCTCGCCGAAGCTCAGCCCCGCCGGACTCACGCCGTCGCCGATCGGGCGGGCGGGGCGGACCGTGTACGGGTCGGCGCCGATGGCCTGCGTGTCGACGTTGGTGCTGCTCACCGCGATGTCGATCTGGGCGCCGGCTGGGATCGTCAGCGGGCCGCGTGGGCCCGGTAGGTGGATGTCGGCTGTCGTGCGCCGTTTGAGAGTGGAGATGACCGGTTCCAATCGCAGGAGCTCGTGCAGGATCGCGATCCGTTCGGTCTGGTCGGCGTCGCGGTAGCGGGCGCGCAGTGTGTCGTCGGTGAACAGGTGCCAGGCGGCGACGTTGATGAACTCCCGGGTGGTGATCATTCCTGCGGGTGCGAAGGTGACGCACTCGGCGAAGATCTCGGCGTTGGTGCAGCCTTGATCGATCATGTGTGAGATGAGGTCGTCGGTGCGTCGCCGACGGCGGGCGCGTACCGCGGGGCGCACGTCGGCGAGGTAGAAGGCGAGGGCGTGGCGGTTCTGCCGGATGAACTGCCTGATGCCGCGGATGCTGGTGACATTCGGCGGTCCGAGGTCTCCCTGGGCGAACCGTTCCAGGCGGGCGGCCATGCCGGGGCGGCTGTTGGTGAGGCCGATCACCGCGGCGGCGACCTCGACGGCGAGGGCGAAGCTGAGCTCGGACAGGTCGACGCTCCGCTCGCGGCGCAACCGGTCGATCTGCTCGTCGGCGACGCGGTGCATCAGCTCGCGGTAGTGCTCGTCGACCCTGCGTAGAGTGAAGAATCGTGCGGTCAGCCGGCGGCGTTCCCGGTGCTCGGGGCCGTCGCTGTGCAGCACCGGCCGGCGGATCCGCTTGGGGATCGCCTTAGAGGCGTCGATACCGAGGCCGGCTTGCTTGGTTTCCAGGCTGCGCAGCACCGCCTGTCCGGCGGCGTACCCGCTGATCCGCCATGCGCCGTCGGCGTCCTGCACGACCGGGCATCCGCCGTTCGGGTCTTCGCGGTTGATCTTGCGTGCCGACGTCCCGACGTCGGTCACCACGGGATCCGCCATGGATTCTCCTTCCCAGGGCACTCCGGAAACCGGCCGGGGGCGCGGCTTCAGGGCCGTCATGACTGACCGGTGAGGCAATGGAGTGGTGCTGATGTCTATCGAATCGTTGGTGGATGCGAGGGAAAGCCTCCGCCGCCCCTGCGGCTGGCTTGTTCGGGTAACGGCTCGAGGCGGAGTCGGGTGGCATCGGAGGAAGCCGTCGGCCGGACGCCCGAAACCTCTTGCAATGGCCTGTGCGCCGGCAATGGTGCCCTCGGCGCGGGGAATCCGTAACGGTCCCGGCCGTGACGGTCCGCCAGGTTCGGCGGCATGCCTCAACGGTTCTGGCCGCTTTTCACGCTCCGCTTTTCACGCTCCGGGTCCGGGTCCGGGTCCGGGTCCGGGTCCGGGTCCGGGTCCGGGTCCGGGTCCGGGTCCCGTCCGACTTTACCGGAAGGATTGGGAGGGTCGGCTCATTCGTGCCCTAATTCGTGCCCTCATTCGTGCTCTCCGGGGCGCAGCAGCGGGCCGTGATCTGACTACCCAATTGTGTCGGTTGGTGGGCGGGGCGTTCACGCCGAGCGTGGTCACGGCGCTTTTTCGGAAGCTCGCCGTCATGGTCTACGGCAGGCCCGGCAAGGCGATCACGACGGGAATCACGTGTCGCGCCCTTCCGTGCCGCGTGAAGGATTTCACGCCGATCGGGACGCCCTCCGCGTCCCGCCGTACTTCCCGTCGGATGCCACCTCGGTGGTGCAGGTGACGCCCTTCCCGGCAGTGACCGCGCCACTGAACGTGAATGTTCCGGCGCCGGACGCAGATAGTGAATGCAGATAGCGAATGCATTATCATCTGGTATCTCGGTCGCCCGGCGTGGCCGGCGTCCGGCCGGACCGGCCGAGTTGTGGGGAGCAAGGCACGGTCCAGGGACCGCGGACCGTGCTCAGGTCCCCCAGATTCGCCGGCCGAAGGTCGGCCGAAGGATCGTGGGCGCCGCCTGAGTGAGCGGGTGCGAGCGGGTGCGGTGGGAGGCCGGCGCACGGTTGCACGGTTTGCGCGGTTTGCTTAGTTCGTGCGGTCCGGGCGGGGTGAGAGGACCGCCGATACCGCCGCCGGCCCCGTACCGGACCGGGAGATGGCCACCCTGGCCACGGCCACCCTCGCCGTCGCGCTCCGCGGGTTCACCTCCGTGAACTTGGGCGTCAGATCCGGTGTTCGGTAAGTACCTCGGCGGTGAGTTCCTGGGCTTTCTGGGCGCGGTCGGGTTGCGCGAGATGGACGGCCACGAACAGGGCGTCGAGGACCGTCGCGTGGATGATGCGGCTGCTCATGGCCTCGACTCGGTAGTTTGTTTCGCTGCTGCCGGCGACGAGGGCTACGTCGGCCAGCCTCGTCAGGGGGGATCGGAAGAAGCTGGTGAGGGCTATGGTCGTGGCCCCCGCCGCGCGCGCCGCGGCGGCGCCGGCCAGGGTTTCGCGGGTCTGCCCGGTGTGGCTGATGGCCAGGCAGGCGGAGGCGGGGGGCAGCAGGCGCGCGGCCACATGTTGGACGTGGGCGTCGGCGGGGGCTTCGACGAGCAGGCCGAGGGTGCGAAAGCGGTAGGCGGCGTCCTGGGCGAGCGGGGCGGACGTCCCCGCGCCGATGAGCAGGACCCGGTCAGCGCGATGCAGGGCGTCGACCGCGCGGGCGAATGCCGTGCGGTCGACGGTGCGGGTGGTCTCGGACAGGGCCGCCTCGGTGCTGCGGAGGATCTTCTCCAGGATGGTGGCAGGGGAGTCGGCGTGAGTGACGTCTTCGTGAAGGCCGCGTTCGGGGGGAATCGCTTCGCCGGCGAGACGGATCTTGAGGTCGGCGAAGCCCTTGAGGCCGAGGTCCTGACAGAACCGGACCACGGTCGCGACGGAGGTGCCGGTCCGATCGGCGAGATCGGTGACGGTGAGGTGAACGATCTCCCTCGGGTCACTGAGGATCAGCTGGCCGATCTTGCGACCGCTGGGAGTGAGAGTCGGCAGGCAGGCGCGTAGGTGCGCGATGGTGCCGCCCGGCCCGGGGATGGGTTGGGCGGGCTCGTCGATCGCCTCGACGGCCGTCGGTCCGGTCATGGTCTCTCCCAACGTTGTCGCCATCCTCGCGCTTTCCGGCTTCCGGCTTGCCGGTGGTGTACTATCATCTGCCGCACGGGTCGGATGAAGATCTGTTTCTTCGGTAGAAGTCTTACTGTATGAAAATTCTATCTATCTAATATATCCTGTTAAGAGGATGTTTTCTTCTGCTGCCTACGGTCGTCTACGGTCATGGCCGTGGATCAGGGCGGGGGCAGTCGATGGGGAGGTCGGGCGGATCGTTGGGGCGCCGTCCACCGGCTTGCCGCTCGGTAAGCCGATCATCTTCGGATAGCGCCAGGGAGATCCGAGTGTCGTAGCTGGCAAGGTTGGATCACGCGATAGAAATTCGTTACTTGAGATTGTATCGGTTAGGTGATTTTTTACAAAAGGGTGAAGCGTGAGTCTGCCAAGCGGATCCATGGCCCGGCTGGGGTCGCACGTGACCGCCGATCTCGACCGGTGGCGCGGGACGGGCGTCTGGCTCGTCCACGGCTTCCTGCCGGGAGACGATCTGGCCCTGCTGCGCCGATGGGCCCAGGAGGTCGAAGACTGGCCGCCGGCCCCCGGCCGGCAGCGCCCCCAACCACTCTGGCCACCCCCGCCGCACGCTCTACCTCACCTACAACCGGCTGTCCGACGGCAACCGGCGCGACACCTATGGAGCCCTGCTGTCGTGTCGGTCGTAGAGTTCCGGCCCGGAACTCTACTCGGGAGGACACCACCTGACCGGGCGCAACCCGGGCCATCGCCAACTCCAGGGTCTGGCGAGTACTGCAGGGCCTGGCAAGTACTGCACACCGACCACCGGCGTCCGCTCCCGACCTGTCGGTCGGTATTCTCCGTGATCCGGGCGCTCTCTTTCTATTCCATGAGTTCTGCGTAGCCCTCCTTATCACCCTCCTTGGTTCCGGCGGTGCCGGGTGGGCCCGGTCCCGGCCGATCCCGTTTCCCGCACCGACCATTCCGGCGCGCTGGCGGCCATCATCCTGCACACACCACATCCGCGGACCCGGCCCGTTCGGAGAGCCCGACATAATCGTATCGCCGTCCTCCGTCTTCTTGGTGAGGACAGGTGAGTCGGAACACGCCGGCCGAACAGCTTTCGCCGACGTCTCCTGGTGGGTGCGGAAAAAATCCCCGGCACACACGGCAGGGGGCGGACCGTCCGCGCCCGGTTCCCGCCGCCGTGTTAGCCCGGACGGGGTACATGGTGAGATCGTGCGGGGTAGCACGAGGACGTCGCAGAGTACTGTCGCCAGAGCGATTCAACGTACACGTACGCCGATAAATTACGCAGGGAAGGGGCGTCCCGCTATGCGCTCGCGAAAAATGTATTTTGCCGCTGTCGGTGCTGCCGGCGCCCTGGCCGCCGCCGTGGCCGGTCCAGCCGGCGCCGCGTTCCCCGACGGGGTGCCCGGTTCCAGTCAGGTCACGCTCCCGGGCGGCTCCGCCCTGCGGCCAGATCTCGACGTGAGTATCGACAACGTCGTCGTCAACCCGACCCCGCCTCATGTCGTCGCACAGATCAACCCGTTGTTCCGCGCCTACTCGATCGGGGCGGCCGACATCAACCGGGTCCAGAGCCACCTGCGGTCGCTCGAGCTGCGATCGGCAGGCGGGCACGACATGGTCTCGTGGACGCTGAGGAACGTCACCGATCATCCTGTCGCCTTCGGCTGGTTCTCGAAGGAGGGGCGGGGTGGCAACGGGGTGCTGGCGGCGGGTGCCTCGCGCACCCTGGACACGCATTCCTCCCTTGTCGTGGCCCGCGCGTTCGACCAGTCGTGGAATCCCTCACCCCAGCTGCCGACGATTGGTGTGTCGACCCAGGGCCGGCCGGTGCCGGCCACCGGACCTGGCCCGTCGACCGCCACCACTACCGGCACTACCGGTGCTACCGGCACTACCGGCACTACCGGCACTACCGGTGCTACCGGCACTACCGGTGCTACCGGCACTACCGGCACCGGCCCCGTCGCCCCGGGAGCCGGTATCGCGCCGGGCGCGCGGGGCGAGGCGCCCTCGTCCCCGCAGGCTTCTGGCGGTGGACAGGCTTCTGGTAGCGGACAGACTCCCGGCACTGGGGAGTCGACCGGTGGCGGACAGAACCTGAGTACCGCGAAGGCCCTCGGAACGGGAGCCCCAGCCCAGGGGACGGGCTCGACATCACCCGTAACCAGCGGCATGACGCCACAGGGCTCGCCCGGGCAACAGGGCGGCACCGGCACCGGCACGACGGCACCGGCGACGCCGATCACGACGAACACCATCCCCTTCACGGGATGACCGGCTCTATGGGATGACAGAGGTGACGGACGCGGGCACCCGGCGGCCTCGACCACCCGCCGGCTTGTCGGCGCCGCGCGCGTCGGCCGCGCTGGTGGTCGCCGTGTGCGGGCTGCTGTTCCCGGCCGCCTGCGCGGTTGGCGGTGAGGGCATCGGCGCCAGGTCTTCGGCCACCGGTATGTCTTCGGCCACCCCCAGGTCTTCGGTCACCGCTATGTCTTCTCGCGGCGCGGCGGCCGAACCGGAGGCGGTGAACACGATTCTGACCGCGACCGTCGCCGGCGTGGACGTCTACCCAACGCCCGTGTCCACCCGGCCCGCGTCGCGGCTGAGTAACCCGAACGAGGCGGGCGCGCCACGGGTCTTTCTCGTCACGGCGAGGCTGCCCGGATGGTGGCAGGTCCTGCTGCCGGTATGGCCCAACGGAAGCCGAGGATGGATCAGGGACGACCAGGTCCGCGCCAGCACCACCGCCTACCACCTGCAGGTCGTCCGCGGAGCCCACCAGTTGCGGCTGTACCGCGGGAACACGCTCATATCCTTGTTCGTGGTGGCGGTCGGAACCACGGAAACACCGACTCCCGGGGGGCGGTACTACCTGACCGAACTGCTGCGACCGCGGAACCCGACCGGACCCTACGGGCCCTTCGCCTTCGGCATCTCGGGCTTCTCCACCTCACTGGCCTCCTTCGAAGGCCATGCTCCGATTATCGGTCTGCATGGCACCAACCAGCCCCATACGCTGGGGCGTGACGTCAGCCACGGCTGCATCCGCCTGAGCAACAGCGACATCACCCGGTTGGCGGGCATGCTGCCCCTGGGCACGCCGGTCGACATCGTCGCCTGACC